>NZ_JMFY01000001.1:0-267153 GCF_000765165.1 Clostridium sp. HMP27
GGGAGAGTAGGTCGTTGCCAGGTAGGAAACACATCAGTTAATCTGATGTGTTTTTTAGTTTTTTGTTGTCACTTTAAAGCCGCTGGGTATATAATATTTATACTAATATATGCTGGGAGTGATTTTATTGAATAGCACTGAAAAGTTAAAAGAGATTATTAAAAATAGTTCCAATATAGTATTTTTTGGAGGAGCAGGTGTTTCTACAGAAAGCAATATACCAGATTTTAGGTCTTCACAGGGACTTTATGAGATAAAGAATAACTATAAGTATTCTCCAGAGGTAATGTTAAGCCATAGTTTTTTTAAAAAACATACAGATGAGTTTTTCCAGTTTTATAAGGAAAAGATGATATATAGAAATGCTAAACCTAACAAGGCACATTATAGTTTAGCTAAATTAGAGGAGTTAGGAAAACTAAAGGCTGTTATAACTCAAAATATAGATGGATTACATCAAGAGTCAGGTTCCAAAAATGTTATAGAACTTCATGGGAGTGTACATAGAAATTATTGTACTAAATGCAAAAAAAGTTTTGATTTAGATTATGTAATGAACTCTGACCAAGTAATTCCACATTGTGATGAGTGTGGTTCTATTGTAAAGCCAGATGTAGTTTTATATGAAGAGGCTTTAAATATGGATGTTATAAATAAGGCGATATATCATGTAAGAAATGCAGAAGTACTTATAATAGGGGGAACATCTTTAGTCGTATATCCAGCAGCCAGCTTAGTTCAATATTTTAATGGAAAGCATCTTATATTAATTAATAAGACAACAACTGATTATGATAATAGAGCATCCTTAGTTATATATGATAGTATAGGTAAGATATTAGGTGAAGTAATAGAAGAGGTGTAATTTATAAATACCATCTAAAAGTTGTTGACAAGTGAGCATTTAGATGGTATCATTTATAAGTAATGTAAATGATATATGGCGCTATGGCCAAGTGGTAAGGCAAAGGTCTGCAAAACCTTTATTCCCCGGTTCAAATCCGGGTGGCGCCTCCATAGAAGAATCCCAATCAATATGATTGGGATTTTTTATTTAAAGATATGTTTTAATATTATTAAAACATATCTTTTTTATTAAGAATAATTATAGCAATTAGTGATATAAAACTCATTATTGCAAATACTGCCCAAAATCCGTAAGCATACTGACCAAATGGAACACCACCTACATTCATACCAAACATACCAGAAATCATATTTGGAATGGACATTACTATAGTTACAGAAGCTAATAACTTCATCACAATATTTAAGTTATTAGAAATTACCGAAGCAAAGAAATCCATGGTTCCTGTAAGTATATTACTATAGATATTAGCCATTTCTATTGCCTGCTTATTTTCTATAATAACATCTTCTAATATGTCTTGATCCTCTGGATACTTTTGCATTATTTCTAACTTTAACATTTTTTCTAAGGTTATTTCATTAGATTTCAATGAAGTTGAAAAATATACTAGAGATTTTTCCAGAGAGAGCAATTGAATTAGTTCTTTATTCTTCATAGATTTATGAAGTCTTTTTTCAACCATTGAGCTTTTTTTATCTATTTGCCTTAGGTAAATTAAATAATAACCTGCAATTTTATATAATATTTGAAGTATAAATCTTGAGCGTTTAAAGGTGAAGAAAGACTTTACTTTACCATCTATAAAATCAAGTAGTATTTTACTATTTTTAAGGCAAATTGTTATAAGCATAGTTTCTGTGTGTATTATAGCTAGTGGATAGGTATCATAGGTTAATGAATTCTCTTCCATTTCAGTAAATGGAATATCTAAGAGAAGTAATATATTTTTATTTTCATCACTATCTATACGAGATGTTTCTTCATCATCCATTGCTGCTCTTAAGAATTCTATAGATATATTAGCCTTTTTAGAAATTAACAATAACTCTTGATCTGATGGAGCAACAATATTTACCCAACATCCTGGTTCTATATTATCTAATTGGTGTAAGGTACACATGTTGTTTTCCTCAGAAGTTTTGTATATTGATATCATGTTATCCCTCCTTATGCTGAAGTCTAGTTGTAATTATATTATAACTAAAAGTTAAGTTATGTCTATAACCTAATGTCATAATGAATAAATTTATTCATTTAAGTGTCAATAAGAAACTTTTAATTCATAAAAAATATTAAACTCTATAGATAAGCTTAGCATATTCAAGTTAATATGTACAACTCTATATCATGCTAACATAGTTGTCCTATATGACAAATTAAGAATAATTATAGCGTAATATGGACATGGATTAAACTTTAAATCCCTAGTATAATCTGTATGTTAAATCAATTAAGAGGACAAAGTGTATGGAGGTTTATTATGGGCAATATGCATAAAGAAACAATTTGTAGAAGAAAGCTTGCTTCTTTAATTAAATTGTTTACTTTAATCTTAATAGTATTGTTCTTTACTGAAGTAATTGAAAGATTGTATATAGGAAGTATATTGATTGTGCTTACAAGTGCTTTAGTTACATTAGTTTTAGTGTTAGAAGTAACAAAATGTAGAGTTAGATATACCTATTCATTAATAGCAGATCAATTTATAATTCATAGGATTAAGGGTAATGATGATAAGGTAGTTGAAAATATAAAAGTTAAGGATATCGAATATATAGAAAAACAAAAAACTATTAGTATAACAACTATAAATAATAAGAAGTATATATGTTCCCTATTAAATTTTAATCCTTATTGTTGCGTTTATAGGCAGGGAGATAAATTAAAGAAATTTTACTTTGAGCCTAGTAATAATTTGATTGAAAAGTTAAAGTTTAATAGAAATAAAAGATTAGCCTCATAATGAAGGCTAATCTTTTCGTTTTTCTAAGGAATTATTAAGTACCTCTCTAGATTCTTGAAGTAAGGTTTCCTTTTGTATAATATCTATTGCAGTAAAAGCTAAGGAATGAGATGCTTTTAATCCTATGTTTTTAGCAAAGTCAGATATAGTTGCTAGAGCAAATTCTTTAGATGAATATTTAATACTATTATCTTGTACTATAGATATATAAGGATGTATACATGGAACTGAATGACTAACAGTACCTAAACTAAGACCGGAATAAGTATCCTTGGGCCCTTGAATGTCTATAATACCTGCTTCTTTTAGGTTATGGGAGAATAACCTTGATAATGTGGAATTGGTAATAAGCTCATCATAGGGTATTTCATAAATAGAACACTCAGCATTTATATTCATAATTTCACCCAGACACTTAGAAAGTGAGCGAATTTTATATTCAACAGCTTCAGCGTAGTGCATTTTTGTAGCTCTTATATAAAATTTTGATTCAGCTTCATTAGGAAGCAAGTGAGGATCCTTGCCACCCTGAACTATAACCCCATCAATACTGCAAGCAGGACCGAAACCCTTTGATAATATGTTTAGTGAGTTAAAGGTGAGCATACAAGCATCTAAGGCAGAATAATTACCCTTTCGCCTGTAACTTAATCCATAGTCGCTTTTATAATTTATTTTTAGTGGAATAAGCGCCATAGAAGTGCCACTTTCAGCTGTAATTATATCTGGATGTGCAACTAGCACCACATCAATATCTTCAAATATACCCTGTTTTGCCATTGTAACTTTAGAACCACCTAAAAACTCACCTGGACAGCCAAGAACTATTATGCTTCCTCCAAGTTTTGATATTACCTTTGATAGCCCTAATGCTGCGCCCGTGGATATAGCAGATAACAAATTGTGGCCAGTTATATGACCAAGATCCTTTACTGCATCATATTCGCATATAAAACAAATTTTTGGATGACCGCTTCCAATCTCAGCTGAAAAAGCAGTAGGCATGCCTATAATATTTTTTTTAACCTTAAACCCAAATCTCTCATAAACATTGCATAGGTACTCACAAGAGCTATATTCTTTAAAACTTTCTTCAGGATTGTTATATAAATAGGAACTAATTTCAAATAGATCTTCTTTTATGGATTCTAAGTAACCAATAATTTCTTGTTTCATAATATATTACACCATCCTTTAAAATTCAATATATATTATTTCCTAAAAATTTATATATATTTATGTGGACAAAATAAATTTGGACAATGTAGTGAATAAAATATATTATGAGAGGCAATAATTAAGGCAAGAAATCTTAAGGGGGATATTTATGAAAAAATTACATTGTATAATATGCGGAAAGCCTCTGGGTAATGGTATAATGATAAATGGAAATGGTGTTTGTTTAGATTGTGAGAAAAGAATAATTAATACTGATATGAATACAGATTTTTATAGATACTATAAGAACTGTATAAGAAAATATATGATATACCCTATGATAAGAGGAGAGGATAATAATTGTCAAAATTACCACTTGTAGAAGGGGTTTTAAGTTATGTAAAGGAAAATAATGCTTCATTTTGTATGCCTGGACATAAAAATGGCCGGGGTTTTTTAGCCACTGATATAGGAAATGAAATGGCAAGCTTAATTATAAATTGTGATATTACCGAAGTAGACGGTTTAGATAATCTTCACAATGCTGAAGGAATTATAAAGGAGGCAGAAGACCTCCTATCACAATTATATAATAGCAAAAGATCCCGCTTTTTAGTTAATGGAAGTACTAGCGGAAATTTAATAATGATATTTTCCGCACTCCAAGAAGGCGATAAAGTAATAGTAGATAGAAATTGTCATAAATCTGTTTATAATGGAATTATTTTAAGAAAGCTAAATCCAATATATGTAGGAAGTAAACTTCATAAGGAATTTAATTTGCCAGTATGCATGGATATGGAAGAATTAAAAGGAGCTATAGAACAAAATACAGATGCTAAAGCTATAATTCTAACATATCCAAATTATTATGGTATAGCTTGTGATTTGAAATCAATAACCCTTATGGCAAAAGAAAATAATATGTATTTATTAGTAGATTCAGCTCATGGAGCACATTATGGTATTCATGAAAAATTACCAACTAATGCAGTACATTTAGGAGCTGATATGGTAGTTATGAGTTGTCATAAAACGTTGCCGAGTTTTACTCAAACTTCATATTTACATATAAATAATAGTAAGCTGATAGATAAGGCTCAGTTCTATTTTACTATATTTAATAGTACAAGCCCTTCTTATATGCTTATGGCATCTATGGATTATGCGAGATATTATATGCAAAGTTATGGAAAGGAAGCATATAGGAACTTGATTAATTTATCTAATAAGTATAAGGAAAAGCTAAAAAGGTTAAATTATCTGCGTATATTAGAGGATAAGGATTTAGGTATATATGAGTCCAATTTAGATACAACTCGTTATGTTATAAACTTTAAAAACAATGTAAGTGGAAATTTAGTTTTAAATTATTTAAGAAAAAATCGTATACAGGCAGAAATGAGTGACTTATATAATGTAGTACTTATATTTTCACCATTTAATACTGAAGAAGAGTTTCAACATCTTTATGAAGTACTTTCCACGATGCCATATAAAGAATTTCTTATGAAAGATGTGCCATTGCTATCATATAAGATTCCAAAGGCATATATGGCACCATACGAGAGCTTAGATAAGGATAAAAAACTGATAAAAATAGAAAATTCAGAAGGACATATATGCGGGGAAAGCATCATACCATATCCCCCAGGAGTACCGATTCTAATGGCAGGGGAGTTAATAGATAAAGAAGCCATAAATGTGTTAAAATATTATATAGAAAATGATATAGAAGTAATTGGAGTACAAAATGGATATATAAAAATTTTGCATATGTAAATTTAATTTGGAGGAATATATGTTGAAAAGTGAGATGTATAAGGGAAAACTAATAGTGCTTGAGGCAGGAGATGGTAGCGGTAAAGCTACGCAAACCAATAAATTATATGAAAGATTACTTAAAGAAGGATATAAGGTGTTAAAAATAGAATACCCTAATTATAAAAGTAATTCATCAGCACTTATAAAGATGTATTTAAATGGAGAGTTTGGTCAAAATCCAGAAGATATAAATGCCTATGCAGCATCTACTTTTTATGCAGTAGATAGATATGCGTCATTTAAAAAGGAATGGGAACAGTTTTATAAAGAGGGAGGCATAGTACTCGCAGATAGATATACTACCTCTAATATGGTACACCAAGCATCTAAAATAAATGATATAAGTGAAAAGGAAAAGTTTTTAGATTGGCTATGGGAGTTAGAGTTTAAATTAATGGGGCTACCAGTGCCAGATAAAGTATTGTTCTTAGATATGCCGCCTGAATATAGCTTTAAGCTTATGATGGAGAGAAAAAATAAGTTTACAGGGAACAAAGAAAAGGATATACATGAAAGAAATAATAGTTATCTTATACAATCTTATAATAATGCCTGTTATATTGCAGACAAGTATAATTGGGATAAAATTAAATGTGTAGAAAACGAAAGTATAAAGACCATAGGTGAAATTCATGAAAGTATATATAAATCATTAGCAGAAATAATTTAATATTTCTATAATAATGTTAAAAGGGTATAATAAAGTATATATAATTTTATTATGAGGGGGTTGGTATATATGAAACTTGTAATTGCAGTAGTACAAGATGATGATGCAATAGATCTAGTTGATGTATTAACTGAAGCTAATTATAGGGTAACAAAGCTTGCAACAACAGGAGGCTTTCTAAAGTCAGGAAATACTACTTTAATGATAGGTGTGGAAAAGGAAAGAGTTGATGAGGTAATAAAAATTATAGAGGAAGTTTGTAAGACAAGAAAGCAGATTGTGACTTCTCCATCACCTGTGGCAGGCTCTACAGGTGTATATGTACCTTATCCTATAGAAGTTCAAGTAGGTGGAGCTACAGTATTTGTTATAGATGTAGATAGATTTGAAAAGATCTAATGGAGGAATATATATTTGTTATTTAAGGATATTATAGGACATGAAGCTATAAAGAAACAGATAATGCATTCTATAGATAATGGACGTTTTTCACATGCATCCATTATTACTGGAGAGGATGGATTAGGAAAGAGTTTAATTGCCAGAGATATAGCATATGAATTATTGAATAAGGATAGAAATAGACAATGTGTAGATATTATAGAGGCAAGAATTAGTGGAAACAAAAAATCCATTGGAGTAGATGAAATAGAAAAGTTAATAGAAGAAATTAACTCAAAGCCTTATGAAGGCAATAAAAAAGTAATAATTATATATGAAGCTGATAAGATTACCAATCAAGCTCAAAATGCTTTTTTAAAGACAATAGAAGAGCCACCAAGTGGGGTGTATATTATGCTATTGTGTGAGCATTTAGATTCATTGCTTGATACAATACGTTCTAGATGTCAAGCCTATAAGTTACATCACTTAACATGTGAAGAAATGGAAAGGTTTATAATAGGTAGGTATTCAAACTTAAATAAAGAAGAAGTGCATTCTATGATGGCATTTAGTGATTGCATTCCAGGAAGGGCAGAAAAGTATATTGAAGATAAGTCTTTAAAGGAAATAAGAAGTTTAGCCTTAGATATACTATTAAATATAAAAGGTAAGGATTTTGATATATGGCATTATGAAGATATACTTGTAAAGTATAAAGGCCAGTGGAATGAAGTGCTTACGTGGTTTCTTTCCTTTATAAGAGACTCTTTGATATATAAAGAAATAAATAATATAGATATGATTATTAATGTAGATAAGATAGAGGACATAAAGAAGTTATCTGAAATGTTTTCTTTTAATGAGTTAAATGATATTATAGATATAATAAAATCTACAAGGGTTAAACTTGAGAAAAATGTAAATGTAGGATTAGTATTTGAATCAATGCTACTTGATATACAGGAGGTATAATCATATATGGTAAAGGTTGTAGGAATACGTTTTAAAAAGGCTGGAAAAATATATTATTTTTCCCCTGGAGAACTTAAGATAAATCAAGGAGAAAATGTAATAGTAGAGACTGCAAGAGGAGTAGAATTCGGGGAGTGTGTTATAGGAGAAAAGAGAATTGGTGAGGATGAGATAGTAAGCCCACTAAAGAATGTTATAAGAAAAGCTACAGAAGAAGATGAATTAAGACACTCAGAAAATAAGACTAAGGCTTCGGAAGCATTTAAGATATGTGCAGAAAAGATACAAGGGCATAATCTTCAAATGAAACTTATAGATGTAGAATATACTTTTGATAATAATAAGGTGATATTTTACTTTACTGCAGATGGAAGAGTGGATTTTAGAGAGTTAGTAAAGGACTTGGCGTCTATATTTAGGACTAGAATAGAACTAAGGCAAATAGGAGTAAGAGATGAAGCAAAGATGATAGGTGGACTAGGACCTTGTGGTAGAACTATGTGTTGTTCATCATACTTGGGTGATTTTGTTCCAGTATCTATAAAGATGGCTAAGGAGCAAAATTTATCATTAAATCCTACTAAGATATCTGGAATATGTGGGAGACTTATGTGTTGCCTGAATTTTGAACAGGAGACTTATGAGGGAATTAGAAAAAGGCTGCCTAAAATAGGATCAGTAATTAATAGTGAATATGGCCAAGGAGAGGTTATTGGGAATAATACAGTTAAAGAAAGTGTAAGAGTGAAGATAAAGCCTCAAAATGGAGAAGAATTTATAAAGGACATTTCAATAGATGAAATTACTTTAATATCAGGTGCCTATGAAGGAACTGTAAGTGAAGAAGACATAAAAATAGAAGTAGAAGAAGAGGATAAGGATATACTTAAGGAATTATTCAAGGAAAACTAGGAGGCAATTATGAAAGCTGCTTTAAAGATATGTAATATGAAAACCATGGTAGACGTGAACAAGATTAGAAATGGTATTTCTAATAATGAGGGAGTCATAGCTTGTCAAATAAATCTAGAAAATAAGGAAGTTAATGTAGTCTACGATGAGTATTTTTTATCTTTAGACAATATACTGGAATCAGTAGAAGATTTAGGGTATACTATTTTGTAAAAATCTCTTTAAAAATTTTAAGGAACGTGGTAAAATAGAATTCGGATATACTTGTCCAAATTATTAAGGAGGTGTTTACATAATGGCATACGTAATTAATGATACTTGTATAAGTTGTGGAGCATGCGCACCAGAATGTCCAGTTAACTCAATAAGCCAAGGAGATTCAATATTCGTTGTAGATGCTAACACTTGCATCGACTGCGGAAACTGTGCTAATGTTTGTCCAGTAGGAGCTCCAGTAGCAGAATAATAAAAAAGACCACTTTGAAGTGGTCTTTTTTTTATTTATAATATATTTGACATTTCAACCTTCTTAATAAATAATTATCTAGAGAAACTTTTCTATGGAGAGGAATTTAGGATGAAAAATTATAATTTAATAAAAGATGATGAAACATTAGATGATCTTAATTTAAAGGGTATATATGTGATACAAAAAAAACATGGATTTAGATTTGGAGTAGATGCGGTACTTTTAGCTAATTTTGCAAAGATAAAAAGAAATGATACAGTAATTGATTTTTGTAGTGGAACAGGAATAATTCCATTTGTAATAACAGGAAAAAATCAATTAAAGTCTATTAAAGGTATAGAGATACAGGAAGAAATGGTAGATATGGCCTTAAGAAGTGTTGAGTATAATAACTTACAAGATAAGGTATCTTTTTTATGTGGAGATTTAAAGGATGAAGCAATGCTAAGTGGCTTAGAAAAGGTAGATGTAGTTACAGTAAATCCTCCATACAAAATTTTAAATACTGGTATTATAAACTTAAGTAATAAAGATGCTATTGCTAGGCATGAAATATGTTGCACATTAGAAGATGTTATTAAGGCTTCAAAGGCAGTACTTAAACACAGAGGAAGATTATATATGGTACATAGGCCAGAGAGAATAGCTGACATACTTTGTATTATGAGAAAATATAAAATAGAGCCTAAATCTATCAGGATGGTTCAACCATCAGTAAACAAAGCTGCAAATATTGTTCTTATTGAAGGGCAAAATAATGGAGGAAGGTTTCTAAAGTGGGAAAATACCCTTTATGTTTATGATGAAAAGGGTGATTATACAGAGGAAATCAATGAAATATATGGAAGAGAGAATGATAGAAATGAGTAAAGGCAAATTATTTATAGTTCCTACGCCTATAGGAAATTTAAAGGATATAACTTTTAGAGCCCTAGAAGCCTTAAAAGAAGCGGATATAATAGCTGCAGAGGATACAAGACAAACTTTAAAATTATTAAATCATTATAATATAAAAAAGTCACTTATAAGCTATCATATGCATAATGAAGAAGATAGAAGCGGTAGTATTATAGAACGCTTAAATGAAGGAAATACCATAGCGTTAGTAAGTGATGCAGGTACTCCAGGAATTTCAGATCCTGGAAGCGTAATAATTGGGAAGTGTATAGAAAAAGAAATACCTTTTGAGGTACTTCCAGGGGCTACAGCTATTACAACAGCATTAGTTTCGTCAGGTATGGATACTACAAAGTTCTTATTTAGAGGTTTTTTGCCAAGGGAAAACAAGGATAGAAAGGTTATAATTGAGGATTTAAAAGGTAGAACTGAAACACTTATATTTTATGAAGCTCCACATAGACTTTTGAACACTTTAACATTTCTAAGAGAAAGCTTAGGTAACAGAAAAATTGCTTTATGTAGGGAGCTTACAAAACTACATGAAGAAGTATTAAGACTAACATTAGAGGAAGCTATATGTCACTATGAAAAAATATCTCCGCGAGGGGAATATGTATTAGTGCTACAAGGAAAGACCGTAGAAGAAATAGATAGAGAAGAAAAAGCTTTATGGGAAAATATGAGTGTAGAAGAACATATAAAAAGTTATATAGATCAGGGGCATATAAAAAAGGAAGCAATAAAAATGGTAGCTAGGGATAGAAAAATGCCAAAATCAGAAGTATATAAATATTCTTTGGATGTTTAGTATACTAAATAAATATATTACGGGAAATTAGTAGGTAGATTAAGATTAATATAAAAAGATCCAGCTCTTTAGGAGCTGGATTTTTACGGTTAGAGTTATAGATGATAATAGAATACCTATGATTTTAATTTTTATCCTTATTAAGAATGTTTAAATAGCGATAAATACTTGGCTCTGAACAGTGGAGTTGTTTAGCAACTTCACTAACTGCTCCTTTTAACATAAATATTCCCTTTTGATTTAATACATCTACTATATTAAGGCGTTCATCTTGAGTAAGACGATTAACAGGAATGTTTTTGTCAGATAAAACTTCATTTAAAACAGTTTCTGTGACCTCTGCAATGGACTCAGAGAAATTCTCAGGAACATCGCTTAAAACTGAATTAACTGAATCATATGACTTATTTTGTAGGATTAACTCATTAGGGTGGCAGAGTTTTAAAATTTCTTCACTGATGGCCACATATTTGCTATCATCGAAATTAATGCATAGCATTGCAACAATCTCTCCAGTATGGTCTTTAATAAACATAGTAGATGAACGCAAAACTCTATTGGTCTTTGAAGCACCATTATAATTAATAACATAATCACTATTTTTGTAACTTCCCATTGCCATAATCTTTAACCCAAGGTTTGTTAAAGGGGCACCTATATTTCGTCCACTAACATGTCCATTTGCAATGGCTATAATAGAATATTTCTCATCTGTTAAATCATGAAGCACAATTTCATAATCGGGACCTAAGACTTTCCCTAAAAACTCAACAAGTTTAATATATTGATCTAAGGTAGCTTTATTCATTTTATCCACCTACTTTATTACTTTATATATTATATTATACAATATCATGAACAGTAATGTATTTCAAGAGGATAAATGAAAAAATTATTATGATAATAAAATATTATCTGTAAGATAAAATGCATTCATTAAGAAACCGTATACAAGTCAATAATTCAGAACAAAATATTAAAAAAATGGTTTTTATTAGAAAAAAATGATAAAAAATAGATTATAGTATTGACTGAAAATTATAATGGTGATACAATTCTATTAACGGATAAATAATTTGAAAATTTAAATTATATAAATTATTTATTACATATTAATTTATCTATAATTAAGATAAATTAAAATTAGATGATGGGGGTTTGTTAATATGGCTATTAAATATGTACCAGAACCATTCAGAATTAAGATGGTAGAAACAATTAAAATGCTTACTCGTGAAGAAAGAGAAGAAAAAATTGCTGAGGCCAAGTATAACTTGTTTAATCTTAGAGGTGAAGACGTATATATCGATTTATTAACAGACAGTGGAACAAATGCAATGAGTCAAGAGCAATGGGCTGGAGTAATGAGAGGTGACGAAGCATATGCAGGAGCTTCTAGTTACTTTAAGTTAGTTGAAGCAGCGCAAGATATTTTTGGATATAAGTACATTCAGCCTGTACATCAAGGCCGTGCAGCAGAAAAGGTTCTTTTTGGATTAATGATGGGTAAAGGAGAATATTCTATATCTAATATGCATTTTGATACAACAAGGGCACATGTTGAACTTGCAGGTGCAAGAGCAATTGATTGTGTTGTTCCAGAAGCTGCAGATCCATCACTTAGAGTGCCATTTAAAGGAAATATGGATGTTGTAAAGCTTGAAGAATTAATAAAGGAATATGGAGCAGAGAAAGTTAGACTTGTTATTATGACAATTACAAATAACTCAGCAGGGGGACAACCTGTATCTGTTCAAAATATAAGAGAAACATCTGAAATTTGTAAGAGATATAATATAAAGTTCTGTATAGATGCGGCACGTTATGCAGAAAATGCTTATTTTATAAAGCAACGTGAACCTGGATATGAAAATAAATCTATAAAAGAAATAATCAAAGAAGTATTTAGCTATGCAGATATGTTTACAATGAGTGCTAAGAAAGATACTATTGTAAACATGGGTGGCTTAATTGGAATTAAAGAAGATGAACAATTATATCAATTATGCAAAGGTCGTACAATTTCATTTGAAGGATTTATTACTTATGGAGGACTTTCAGGCCGTGACCTTGAAGCATTAGCAATTGGTCTCTATGAGGGATTAGATGAGAATTATTTAAGATATAGAATAGGACAGATGGAATACCTTGCAGGACGCTTAGATGAAGCAGGTATAGCTTATCAATCCCCAGTAGGAGGACATGGAGTATTTGTAGACGCAAAAGCTATGTTCCCACATATTCCATATAATGAGTTCCCAGGACAAGCTTTAGCAATAGAACTTTATAAAGAAGCAGGAATTCGTACATGTGATATAGGATCTTATATGCTAGGTAATGACCCTGATACAGGAAAACAGCTTCATGCAGAATTTGAGTTTACAAGACTTGCAATTCCACGTCGTGTATATACTCAAGCTCATATTGATATCATGGCAGATGCTCTTATTGAAATTAAGGAAAGAGCAAATACCGTAAGTGGTTACAGAATTACATGGGAACCACCAATTCTTCGTCACTTCCAAGCAAGTCTTGAGCCAGTAAAATAATAAAATATACCCGTAAAATAGCAGGATATATATTTTACGGGGAATATTTAAATTATAGCTAGATATTTTTCACTTTTCTATATCACTACTTTCGCTGCTATTAGCAATGAGAGGAGTGATAACAAAAAATATCAGATTCATTTTGTAGAAAGTGGAAAAGAGATAAGAGGTACAATCAGTATCCGACATGAAAAACTAAATTTTCATGCTAAACTCTTTTTCGCTTTCTATATTTATGTAATTCAATAATTTAAAAACCCCAACTAATACCTATCTAAAAAACCTTTCGTAAATGACGTCAAAAGCTATTGTCTCACAATTATATATTACATGAAAAAAGTTAATGATAATGTTAAATTAACAGGATTCCTGTTAGGTGTTATAATTATATTATGAGGAGTGAGGTTATGGGAAATAACAATCAAGAAAACCTTTCCACCCAATTGAACAATGAGATTAATCGTGATACCTTTGATTCGAAGGTTGGTTTTATTTTAGCATGTATTGGATCAGCAGTAGGTATGGGTAATATTTGGATGTTTCCTTATCGTGTAGGACAGCTTGGAGGAGCAGCATTTCTAATACCATATTTTATATTTGTTATAGTTATTGGATTTACAGGAGTTATTGGCGAGATGTCCTTTGGTCGTGCAATGGGAACGGGGCCGCTAGGAGCCTTTAAAAAGGCATTGGAGAGAAGAGGAAAGAAACACGGAGATCTTATTGGACTTATTCCGGTAATAGGGTCACTAGGGATTGCTATAGGTTATTCAGTAGTTGTAGGCTGGATACTTAGATTTACTGTAGGATCAATTACAGGTTCTTTAGTAAAGGCACAGGATAGTGGAGCATACTTTGGAGCTATAGCTGGTAATATGGGAAGTCTTAGCTGGCATATGATGGGACTAGCTTTAACGTTTATTATCATGCTTGCAGGGGTTTCTAATGGAATAGAAAAGGTTAACAAAGTGATGATGCCTGCATTCTTTGTATTATTTTTAATACTTGCTATTCGTGTTGCAACACTACCAGGAGCTATGGAAGGGTATAAGTATCTATTTATTCCAAGATGGGAGTTTCTTGGCAATCCCAAAACTTGGGTATATGCTCTAGGACAAGCGTTCTTCTCTCTTTCATTAGCAGGTTCAGGAACTGTAGTATATGGAAGTTATCTAAAGAAAAGCGAAGATGTTGTGGGAAGTGCGAAGTATGTAGCTATCTTTGATACAATCGCAGCAATGTTGGCAGCACTTGTAATCATACCGTCTGTATTTGCATTTAAAATGGATCCAGCAGCAGGACCTCCACTTATGTTTATTACAATGCCAAGCGTATTTAAACAAATGCCAATGGGACAAGTATTTTCGATTATATTCTTTATAGCTGTTTTATTTGCTGGAGTTACATCTTTGATGAATTTATTTGAAACTCCAATAGAAACATTGCAAGCAAAGTTTAACCTTTCTAGAAAGGTTTCAGTTGCTGCTATTGCATTAGTTGGAGCAGCTGCTGGAATAGTACTTGAAGATGGAAATAAGCTTAGTGTTTGGATGGATGTAATATCAATTTATGTTATTCCTTTAGGAGCACTTCTTGCTGGAATTATGTTTTTCTGGGTTTGTGGACCAAAATTTGCAAGAGAACAGGTACAGTTAGGTTGTAAAAAGGAATTAGGCTCTTGGTTTGAACCAATGACTAGATATGTATTTTGTGGACTTACTATAATAGTTTATATATTTGGCATATTCTATGGTGGAATTGGCTAAAATTTAGTATATCATTAATATGAATAGTTTAAAGGAGGAAGAAGAAATGGAAAAGATTATTTCAACAGATTTAGCACCTAAGGCTATAGGCCCATATTCACAGGGAATAATGGTTGGAGACCTAGTATTTCTATCAGGTCAAATACCAGTAGATCCAAATACAGGAGAAATAGTTACAGGTGAAGATGCAATCGTTGCTCAAACGCATCAATCAATGACAAATGTGAGAAGCATATTAGAATCTCAAGGATTAAATTTCAATAATGTTATAAAAAGTACAGTTTTTATAACAAATATGGATGATTTCCCAAAAGTAAACGAAGTATATGCGCAATATTTTCAAGAAACTTATCCAGCACGTTCCTGTGTACAAGTGGCTAAATTGCCCAAAGGTGCATTAGTAGAAATTGAAGTAATTGCACACAAATAATAAATTAAGTATATATATCATAGTGTGAGTAGTATATAAATTTTTTATTAAAAAACTAAGGATGCCTTTGGATGAAGGCATCCTTAGTTTTTGATAAATGCATATAAGATTATGGTAATACAAGTAAGAAATAAGATAAATTATTATAGCATATTATTTGTAATAAAATGTAAAAAAAGTTGCAAAATAATATAAAAAATTGCATGAATTAAACAAGAAAATGTCTAAGTATTCCACAGTATCTTGTCCAAGTTATCAACAGGGTAAATGTGGACAATGTTTACAAGTGCCTATATAATTGGAAGTACAGTTGTTTAAAAAACAAAAATTATGCACAAAAATTGTGGATAAGCTATAAGGAATTGTGGACAAATATGAAAGATAGAATAAAACAATCCATAAGAGGCACTATTCAGTGTTAAAAACCCCATTTTAATTCATATAAAATGTTAAAAGATAGACACAGAATTAATAAGTTCTATGTCTATTTTTGCTATTGAGATGGTATATTTTTAGAGTGAATATTGTTGTAATTTCTGTTTGTTAATCTTCTTTCAAATTCCGTTAAGTCAAAATTAGAACTTATATATACTCTATCTAATTTATATATACCATCTGATTTATCTGTCCAAGTTCCGCTTGTAGAAAATGCCATAGTATAACCAGAATTTTCAGCAGCTTTTATAGTGGTTTTATTCCATCGACCATAAGGGTAAGCGATATAATTAACCTTTTTATCTAAGATTTTTTCTAAAAATTTCTTTGAGGTCTTCATAGTATATAATTGATTATCATAATTAAGCGTTGAAAGGTCTTCATGTTTTTCAGTATGACTCATAATATCTATCCCATTTGAGGACATTTCTTTAATTTGATAGGAATTTATAGTATGACTATATTTATCTACATTATCTGTAATAACAAATATGGTCGCTCTAAAGTTATATTTTTTTAATATTGGATAAGCGTTTAAATAATTATCAACATAGCCGTCATCAAAAGTTAGTACAACGGATTTTTGGGGAATAGGTTTATTGGAAGTAATAAAATCATAAAGTTCATCTAAAGATAAGGTAGTATAATTTTTATCCTTTAAAAATTTCATTTGAGCTTCAAATAGATCTTTAGACAGTTGAATTTCATTACCCTTTTTATTAGAAATGGAATGATACATAATAACAGGTATTCCTTCATTATTATGTTTTAAATTAGGTCCAGAGAAACTTCGTTTTAAATAAGTATTTTTTGTATCTGCTCGAGGAGGCATGATATTATTAGAATTACTAATAGGATTGTCATTATTTTTGTGGATAAACTGTTGATTATTTGTTGAGTTATTAATATATAAGTATTGGTTAATTACTAAATAAATCAGAGGAAGTATAAGAAATATTAGTATAGTTAAGTATAATGAAGATTTAAGGATTTTATATTTTTGCATTATATTTACTCCTTTTAAATTATTTATTAAAACGTACGAAGTCCCTGTATTTTAAAGGGTTCGTAGATTTTATTATAATTAGAATAATCAAGCAGTTTAATACTTATACACATTGTCCACATTTTGCCTGTGTATAACTTGTGAAATTTCTGTTGATTTCTATATATCTTCAAATATATACAAAAGGTTACATTTTTAATTATAGTTATTAACTATAAAAAGTTACAAATTTTTGAAATTAACAAGTGATTATATCAACATTATCCACAGAAATGTGGACAAATTGTTGATAACTATTTGAAAATATATAATATAATAAACATTTTAACATATTTTATTTGAATTAGTTTTAAATATTAAGTAAATAATATAAAATGAAATAGCAAATTATAAGTATGATGAATATAATGTAATATGTGTTACTAGCAGGTCCTATTTTTGTAAAATAATTTCTCCTCAAATCATATGTCTAAAAGTTTCGTTAAAAGAAGCTTTTAGGCATAAAATATATTTAGAATTTTCTTAACAATTCATCTATTTTATGGTATTATATTAATATAAATAAATTATAAAGGGTGTGACGTGGATGAAAGATAATGTTGTATATGTTGATTTTTCTAAAAGGCACAAAAATAAAAAAAGTATGGAACCCTTGTATATAAGAATTATTAATAGTGTAAAAAGCTTTTTTCATTTAAATAAAAAAAGTCATAAGGAAAATGTAATCAATTACAGAAAAAATATATCATAAATTATATAGTATAATATGCCTGGGATACCAGGCTTTATTTTTTTGTTTAATTGAGGAAAGTATTATTATAAAATATTATAAAAGATATATTAGGAGGTAATATGATGAGAGTAGGAATAGGATATGATGTACATAAGTTGATAAGTGGAAGAAAACTTATTTTAGGTGGAGTTCACATACCTTATGAAAAAGGACTTTTAGGGCATTCAGATGCAGATGTATTGATACACGCTATTATGGATAGTATATTAGGCGCTTGTGCTTTAGGGGATATAGGAAAACATTTTCCGGATACAAAGGAGGAGTATAAGGGAATTGATAGCTTAAAGTTATTAAAAGAAGTAAGTAAACTAATAATGGAAAGAAACTATAAAATAGTAAATATAGATTCTATAATTATTGCTCAGTCGCCTAAAATGGCCCCATATATTGAAACTATGAAAGAAAATATAAGTAATATATTAGGCATACATGAGAATCAAATAAATATAAAGGCTACAACTGAAGAGGGGTTGGGTTTCACAGGCAGAAAAGAAGGGATTGCAGCACAAAGTATTTGTATGATAGAGGAATAATTTTTGGACCATAGCAAAAAAATTTACAGAAAAGAGAGTCCTTATTAAAGGGCCCTCTTTTCATTTAGAGGCTTCTTCAGTTTTGAGAGAATTCTTTACTAATTCATTTATGGTGTCAACTTCATCTTTAGTAAGGTATCTCCATTTGCCAAGGGGGATGTTATCTAGCTTTACATTCATTATTCTAATTCGTTTAAGCTTTGTTACAGTATAACCAAGGGCTTCGCACATTCGCCTAATTTGCCTATTTAATCCTTGGGTAAGTATAATTCTAAATATATTAGAGCCTTCCTTATATATTTTGCAAGGCTTTGTTATAGTACCAAGTATCCTTACGCCGGAGCACATTCTTTGAAGAAAGTCTTGAGTTAATGGTTTATCTACAGTTACTATATATTCTTTTTCATGATTATTACCAGCTCTAAGTATTTTATTTACTATATCACCATCGTTGGTTAAAAATATAAGGCCCTCTGAATCCTTGTCTAATCTACCTATATGAAAAATTCGTTCAGGATAATTAATAAAGTTTACTATATTATTTTTTTCTTTTGGATCAGTAGTGCTTACTATACCTTTAGGCTTATTTAAGGCTATATATACTGATTTAGGTTTTTCAGAAAGAAGTTTACCTTCAAGTTTTACTTCATCTGTAGAAGTTACTTTAGAACCCATGGTAGCTACTTCACCATTTATTGTAACTTTACCTAAAGAAATAAGCTTATCTGCCTCTCTTCTTGAACATACACCTTTTTCGCTTATAAACTTATTTATTCTAATTTCTTCTACTTTAAAATTATCAGCAAGGTCAATTTTTTTCATTCTTATACCTCTCTTTTATTAATGTACAGTTAAAATTATAGCAAAATATTAAAATAAATTAACTTTTTTCATAGAAAAAAGTCTTAAAATTTTATATAATCTAATTATAGTAAACAACGATGAAGTGAGGGGATTATTTTGAAGAAGTCTTTTGCAGCGCTTATGCTTGCAACTTTTTTTACGCTTACAACAAGTAATTATAACATATCACATGCAGCAACAAGTGTAAAAGAATTTCAAAGCCAAACAACTATTTCTCAAGATAAAGTATGGACAGTAAAGTTTAATTTTAATCTTAATGAAGAAACTATAAATAATTCTAATATAACAGTGACAGATGATAAGGGTGCTGCTGTACAAGCTACTGTAATGCCAGGTGATACAGCTAACACCATAAAAGTCCTTCCTAAAGTGGAGGGCTATACACCAGCAAAGTCTTACTACGTAAATGTAAGTACAGAAGTGGAATCTTTAGGTGGTAAAAAATTAAACCAACCTGTGAAAATGAAATTTACAATAACACCTAGATTTTCAGATGGTTCTGCATATGTAAATGGAGCTGAAGTTAGGACGCTTAAAATGCAATATGAACCTATAATAAGTAATCAATATCAAACTTTCAATCTATCTTCGAATGTTGATAATGCTCAGTATAAAATATATGTAAGTAGATACAACAAGAAACTTTGGAAGTATGAGGATTTTCAGGAATGGACTAATGGATATACAACTGCTTCTTTGGGAAAGATTACCATAAATAAAAGATTTACTAGTGATGAAAATGGGGATAAGTATAAAATTCTTGTTTATGTGAAAAGATCAAATGCTAAAGGAAATTATAAGGATATAAATACGGATTATGATAATTATTACATAGATTATCTAAGATGCATAAACAGCATATCAAATACTGATATAGTTAATAAGAGTTATGTAACAACTTTTGTAGATGCAATAAGTAAGCAAGCGAAGCCAGGTGTTTCAACTACTAGTGAAGGTGGCTCAGGCTGGGTAGGCGCGAGTTATAATCAAATAAAATATCATCTTAATCCTAAGAATTTTATGGATCAAGATGGGAAATATGCGTTTATGAAATTAAGCTATACAAATGATAGTATAACAGTTGAGGATTTAAATAATATTTTAATGGGCAGAGGAATATTGGCAGGTAAAGGACAAGCATTTTTCGATGCAGCTAAAACAAATAACATAAATCCAATTTATCTTGTATCACATGCCTTGCTTGAAACGGGAAATGGAAGTTCTAAACTTGCTAACGGAATAGAGGTTGATGGAGATAATGGGAAGAAATTAGTTTATAATATGTTTGGTATAGGTGCTCTGGATAGTAATCCAGATGAGCTTGGATCAAGATATGCATATGTGCAAGGGTGGTTTACTCCAGAGGATGCTATAAAGGGTGGAGCAAAGTTTATTGGTTCGGGATATATAAATAATACAACTAATAATCAAGATACACTTTATAAAATGAAGTTTAATCCGGGTGCACCGGCAACACATCAATATGCAACGGATATCAATTGGCCCTATGCGCAAATCAGAAATATAATGAATTTAGTTTTACAATGCAAGGATCCTAAAATTACATTTGAAGTTCCTGTGTATAAATAACAAAAGAAGCCTAACATATGGGCTTCTTTTTAATTTAAGTTTTGTTTCCATTTACTATTGGTTAGTTCATCTATAAAGGGAGCATAAAATTCAAAAGTTTTTTCATGGCCACATTTTGAACATGTACAATCGCAGACATCATAAGGATTTCCATTAATTATATCTATATCTAGACCATCAGCTAAATATTCACCGCCGCATACTTCGCAGGGAGTACTATTTATAATATGGTATTCACTTTCTATATATTTCATTATCTCTTTTAAAGTCATGTATAGCCTCCATAATTTATATTTAAAAACATTATATATGGTAACATTAATAAAATTTATTTGCAATACAATAGAGTTCATTAACATATAAATTAATATACAAATAATCCATGGAGGGTAAAATGATAAATTATATTTGGTTCGCAATATTAACTTTGGGTATAATTTGGGGAATGATTACAGGACGAGCAGATATAATGACACAGGCAATACTAGCCTCAACAAATAGTACTGTAGAAATAATTATAAAGCTTGCAGGGGTTATGTGTTTATGGTGTGGAGTAATGAAAATTGCAGAAAGAAGCGGTATGACAGAAATGTTAGCAAAGCTTTTAAGGCCCATTCTAAAAGTTATATTTAAAAAAGAAGGAAGAGATAAGGAATCTTTAGGTAGTATTGTTATGAATATTACTGCTAATATGATGGGAATATCCAATGCTGCCACTCCTTTTGGTATAAAGGCTATGGAAAATATGCAAAAGTTAAACCCCAATAAGGATACAGCTTCTAATGACATGGCATTATTTTTAGTTATAAATGCTGCATGTATTCAATTTATACCAACTACTGTAATTTCCATACGAGCAGCTACAGGCTCACAAAACCCAGCAGAGATAATAATTACAGCCATAATAACTACGGCTTCAGCAGCTATAGTGGGAATAATTTCATGTAAGATACTTCAGAAATATTTTTAGGAGGGAATTATGAATTTAGGTAATTTTCTTATTCCAGGGATTATAGGGCTAATAGTAACCTATGGAGTGATTAAAAAGGTAGAGGTATATAATTGTTTTGTAGAGGGAGCTAAAGACGGATTAAAGATATGCTTAAGGATTTTCCCTTATTTACTTGCTATGATACTTGCAGTATCTGTGCTTAGAGAAGCTAAGATATTAGACTTTATAACACAAATTAGTAATCCATTACTAAAGTATGTGGGTATTCCAGGAGAGATTTTACCTCTTCTGCTTATAAAGCCATTATCGGGGAGCGGAGCTTTAGGAGTTTTTACAGATGTTTTAACAACCTATGGACCAGATAGTTTTGTAGGAAGAGTGGCATCAACTATAATGGGTTCTACAGAAACAATATTTTATACAGTGACTATTTATTTTGGAGCAGTAGGAGTAAAAAAAATAAGACATACTCTATGGGCTGCGATACTTGCAGATTTAACAGCTGCTATAATGGCAGTAATTACTGTGAAATTGTTTTTTTATTGAAAAACATAAACCCCTACTTGACTAAGTAGGGGTCATAAGTTTTTTGAATTTCCTTTTAAATAGCATAAAAATTACTATGCCTTCAAAGGACCATTGTATGGCAGTTATCCACCAAACGTATATAACTGATAGGTTCAACTTGTATATGAAAATGAGAAGCAATGGAAATCTTATAACCCAACTAGATATTAAGGATACTATAAATGGGGTTTTGGTATCACCCATACCTTTTAGGGCCCCGCCAAGTATCATTGAGATTGCCATAAATGGTTGTTCTATAGAAGCAATCATAAGGCAAAGGGTGCCAAGACCTATTACTTCAAGTTCATTTGGCTTTATAAATAAGCTTATTAAAAATCTAGGAAATAGTAAAAAGGCTATGGAGCATATAACCATTATGCTTGTTCCAATTAATGTGCAAGTATAAGCGTATTCTTTTGCCCCGTTTAAATCTCTTTCTCCAATTTTATGCCCAACCAAAGTTGTAGCAGCTATGGCAACTCCATTTCCAGGCATAAATGATATAGATTCTATAGTAGTTGTAATTTGATTAGCTGCAAAGGCTGTTTTCCCTAAATACATAATTAATATAGTACCTAGCAGGCGTATCATAGAGAACACTCCTTCTTGCATTGATGAAGGAATTGAGAGCTTAATAAGCTCTTTAGCTCTGTAAGTATTTATATTTCTTATAAATTTAAAATGAGGTTTTATAGGAGACTTTTTTAGCGTATAAAAAGTTATAAATATAAAGCCAACTATATGTGCCATAGCTGTAGCTATAGCTGCACCTCGTATTCCGAGCTCTGGAAAACCAAGCTTTCCAAATATTAAAACCCAATCTAAAAATAAATTTATTATATTAATTAATCCAGATGCTAAAAGAGGGATTTTAGTATTTTTACCTGCTCTAAGAATTGAATTTAACACATTCATAAGCATATTAAAGAACAATCCTATAGAGGTGATTTTCATATATATTATTCCATTATTTAGCACAATATCCCTAGCACCAGAATAAAATAAAATTTTGGGTGCAAATATAAATGCTACAGATGAAATAGTAAGTGCTAGCATAGAGCCTATGGCAAGTCCTAAAGTTGCAAATTCTTCTGAAGCAGTGTTATCCTTGGAGCCAAGTTTTCTTGAGATAAGAGATACGGTTCCAACAGATATTCCCACGGAAATAAATACATTTACAAAGCTGTACATTATCTCTGAACTAAGGCCTACAGTACTTACAGCAGTTTCTCCACCATATTTGCCAACCATCATTGTATCAAGTACCCATATCATCATGTACAAGACCATTTCGCCAACTGCAGGAAGGGCTAATTTTAAAACATCCTTTATTATATCCTTGCGTATCAAATAAGTACCTCCTTTTAAGTAATAACATTGAAGCAAAGTTTATTAAAGCAATACACCACTAATTATAATACATTGTAAATAAGATAAGCAAAAACATATAAGTATATTTAAAAGAAATAAGTGAAATAATAGGAAAATCAACTAGTTGACATGGCAAAATATATGTATTAATATTAAAATTGAAATGCAATGATGGGAAGAGTAGTAAGTGGAAATGCTAAAAGAGAGTCGGATAAGGTGAAAGCCGATAGCATTTAGATTTATGAACATGGCCCCAGAGCAAAATATCTGAAATATTAAGTAGGATATTTCGGGTGCAGCCGTTAAAATGCAAAGTGAGTTTTCTCACTTATTGAGTCCTTTTTTGAGAAGAAAAGGAAAATTAGAGTGGTAACGCGTAAAAATGACGCCTCTATAAAGCATATAAGCTTTATAGAGGCTTTTTATTATATAAGAACTTTATCTAAGGAGGAATAGAAATTGAATAAAAAAACCTATTATATTACAACACCAATTTATTACCCATCAGCAAATTTACACATAGGAAATACTTATACAACAGTAGCAGCAGACGCCATGGCAAGATTTAAGCGTCTTACAGGCTATGATGTAATGTTTTTAACAGGCACAGATGAACATGGGCAAAAGATACAAAGACTTGCAGAAGCAAAGGGTGTAACACCTAAAGAATATGTAGATGAAATAGTTGCAGGTATAAAAAGCCTTTGGGGTATGATGAATATAAGCTATGATAAGTTTATAAGAACTACAGATGATTATCATATAAACTCTGTACAGGAAATATTTAAAAAACTTTATGATCAGGGAGATATATACAAGTCAGAATATGAAGGATGGTATTGCACTCCTTGTGAATCATTCTGGACTGAAACACAATTAACAGATGGGAAATGCCCAGATTGTGGAAGACCTGTAGAAAAGGCAAAAGAAGAAGCCTATTTCTTTAAGATGTCAAAGTATGCAGATAAACTTATAGAGCACATAGAATCCCATCCTGAATTCATACAACCAGAGTCCAGAAAAAATGAAATGATAAATAACTTCTTAAAACCAGGACTTCAAGATTTATGTGTATCAAGAACCTCTTTTGATTGGGGAATTCCAGTAAGTTTTGATGAAAAGCATGTTATATATGTTTGGATAGATGCTTTAGCAAATTATATAACAGCACTAGGATATAATACAGGTAATGAAGACATGCTAAATAAATATTGGCCAGCAGATGTTCATTTAGTGGGTAAAGACATCTTAAGATTCCACACTATTTATTGGCCTATAATGTTAATGGCACTTGGAGTTCCTCTTCCTAAACAAGTTTTTGGTCATGGATGGCTTTTAGTTGATGGAGGAAAGATGTCAAAGTCTAAAGGTAATGTAGTAGATCCAGTAGTCCTTGTAAATCACTTTGGTACAGATCCAGTAAGATACTATCTTTTAAGAGAAATTCCATTTGGTTCAGACGGAATATTTAATAACGAGTTATTTATAAAGAAAATTAACTCAGATCTAGCAAATGATTTAGGAAACTTATTATCTAGAACTACCGCTATGATAGAAAAATACTTTGACGGAGTGATCCCAAGTCCTACAGCAAAGGAAGATATAGATAACGATCTTATTTCTATAGCAACGGGTATATACTTAAAGGTTGAAAAGCACATGGATGATCTAAGAATACCTGAAGCTTTAGATGAGGTTTGGACACTTATAGGAAGAGCTAATAAATATATAGATGAAACCACTCCATGGATACTTGCAAAGGATGAAAGTAAGAAAGAAAGACTTGGCACAGTATTATATAATTTAGCAGAGTCATTAAGAATAATCTCAGTATTAATTTCTGCGTTCTTACCAGACACAAGTAAAAGAATAAATAATCAGCTTAATGTAGAAATCATCACTTGGGATAGTATTGCATCATTTGATGGAACAAGTGCAGGAACAAAGCTTGTGAAAGGAGACAATTTGTTCCCAAGAATAGATGTTGATGCTAAAATAGATGAATTAAATAAGTTAAAAGAAGAGCAAATGAAAAATACAGCTCCAGCTAAGGTGGAAATCCAGCCTTTAAAAGAAGAAATAACTATAGAAGACTTTGAAAAGGTAGATTTAAGAGTAGTTAAAGTAATAGAATGTGAGCCAGTTAAAGGTGCTAAAAAGCTTTTAAAGCTAAAGGTTGATTTAGGTGGAGAAGAAAGACAGGTAATATCAGGAATAGCAAAGTTTTATAAACCTGAAGAACTTGTGGGAAAATATGTAGTTTTAGTTGCAAATTTAAAACCTGTAAAATTAAGAGGGGAACTTTCTCAGGGGATGATACTTGCAGCTGCTACTGAAGATGATAGTAAATTATTTACTGTAGGGGTTCCAGAAGAACTTCCAACTGGAAGCATAGTAAGATAATAAATAGTTGTAAAAGGTTCAGGGTTATAATTGACCCTGGACTTTTTAATATCTAAGGCTTTTGGCAAAAATGTATACAAAAATTAAAATGTGGTATAATTTTAAAATAAGTATTTTCAAAGGAGATAGTATATGTATATTTTTGATTCTCATGCTCATTATGATGACGATTCATTTGATAAAGATAGAGAAAAACTAATAGAGGAAATTAGAAGTAATAATGTAATAGGTGTATTAAATTGTGGTGCATCCTTAGAAGGAGCTATAAAATCTGTTGAGCTATCAGAAAAATATGATTTTTTCTATGCAGCTGTAGGAATCCATCCAGAACATGCAGATGAGATAAATGATAGTACTATAAGCAAGATAAGAGAGTTAGCAAAGTCTAAAAAGGTTAGGGCTATTGGAGAGATAGGCTTAGATTATTATTGGGAGGAAAACCCGGATAGGGAAGTGCAAAAACAAGCTTTTATAAAACAAATGGAGTTAGCTAGAGAATTAAGTTTACCTGTAATAATACATGATAGAGATGCCCATAAGGATACCTTAGAGATAATGAAAATGTTTCCGGAGGTAATAGGGGTAGTGCATTGCTTTTCAGGAAGCGTGGAGTTTGCAAAGGAATGCCTAAGTTTAGGTTACTATATAGGGTTTACTGGAGTGGTAACATTTAAAAATGCAAAGAAAATTTTAGATGTAGCTAAGGTGGTTCCAGATGATAAAATATTAGTTGAAACAGATTGTCCGTATATGGCACCTGCTCCTTTTAGAGGAGAAAGAAACAGATCAGATTATATAAAATATATAATAGAAAAACTAGCAGAAATAAGAGATATCAGTGAGGAAGAAATTGGAAATTGGCTTATTTTGAATGTGAGGAAGTTGCTTAAAATATAATAATAGTGTAAAATTTGTATATATCAAAGATTAGATAACTTTTAATACCTAGAAGTAATGGTAATAATTCAAAGCGATGTATAATATAATTATATTAACATATTTTACCATTATATCCATCGAGAGGACTGTCTATATTAAATAAAACGCTATCATTAATTTTTATAAGGTTATTTATGTACAATGCTACATTTTAGATGGTCAAAGTACGAAAATTTGACAAAATGCGCCAAGTAAATTATAATAATCAAATGTTTGTGCATTTTGCCAATAGGAGGTTTTTGTGATGGAAAAGGTAAAAAGGTATCTAAAAAATCATTTTTCCAATGGTCCTAAGGCAGCATTTCTTGTATTACTAGTAGTAATAGGCGCAGCTATATTTATAACTAATACAAGAAAGACAGTTTATGTTTATATTGACGGAAAAGAAAATAAAGTAACTACTTTTAGACATACTGTAAATGATGTTTTAACATCTAATAACATAATACTAGGACCAAAGGATAAGACGTCAATTGGGATTGACAGTAAAGTAAAAAATCAAGATAAGATATATATTAAAAAAGCAATGGATGTACAGATCGAAGTAGATGGAAAGACATTAACTATGAACTCTGCAGAAAGTGATATAGAATCTATGCTTAAGGTAGAGGGGATAAAAGTTAATGAAACCGACAAAGTATTACCATCAAAAGATCAGCCATTAGAAAAGGGCTTAAAAGTTGCTATAATCAGAGTTGAAACTAAGACCATTAAGGAAGCAAAGGCTTTAGCTTACTCAACAGTTACAAAAAATGACGGTGGTTTGGATAAGGGTAAGCAAAAGATAGTTCAGTCTGGAAAGGCTGGAGAAAAATTAGTAACTACTAAGGTTACTTACGAAAATGGGAAAGAGGTTTCAAGAAAGGTTATAAGTGAAGCAGTAACTAAAAAGCCTGTACAAAAGGTAGTGGCTATGGGAACAAAGCCTAAGGTACAACCAGTATCTACTAAGTATTCTGCTTCTCGTGGATCAAGTAGTGAAGGTGGTAAAAGAATAATAAGTGTTAGATCTACAGCATACTCACCTAAAAAAGATTATGGAAGAGCCCTTACAGCATCTGGTATGGTTGCAGTAAGAGATGCTGATGGAACAAGTACTGTAGCAGTGGATCCAAGAGTGATTCCAATAGGTACTAAGCTATATATAGAAGGCTATGGTTATGCAATTGCTGCAGACACAGGACTTGCAATTAAAGGAAATAAGGTGGATCTTTTCTTTAATACACTTAGTGAAGCTAGAAATTGGGGAGCTAGATACGTAAATGTTCATATAATTAATTAAAGGAGCCTATGGCTCCTATTTTTATACTTTTAGGAGGAAAAAATGATTAAAGAAGTAATCGTAGTAGAAGGAAGAGACGATATTACTGCAGTGAAAAAGGCAGTGGATGCAGAAATGATTGCTGTAGGTGGATTTGGTATAAATGAAAGGGTTATAGATAGAATAAGGGAAGCTCAGAGAAGACAAGGAGTAATTGTACTTACAGATCCAGATTATGCTGGCCAAAAGATAAGAAACTTAATATCTAGAAAGGTTCCAGGGGTAAAGCATGCTTATATATCAAGAGATGAGGGAACAAAGGATGGAGATATAGGAGTAGAAAATGCAGCTCCAGAGGCTATAATAAAAGCATTAAATTCAGCTAAGTGTGAAGTTAAGGAAAAGAGGGAGGAATTTACCTTACAAGATTTGATTTTCTTTAAGCTAACTGGAAATAATAATGCTAAAGATAGAAGAGATAAGCTTGGCAAGATATTAAGAATAGGATATTGTAATACTAGTCAATTTGTTATCAGATTAAACAATTATGGAATAACAAAGGAAGAGTTTATAGAGGCGATTAAGCAAATGGAAAGGGAGAATAACAATGGATAATACAACACAACAAGTAGTAAATAAGTATAACTTTAAGTTTTCAAAGAGTTTAGGACAAAATTTTTTAATAGATGATCAAGTTTTAAGAGACATAGTAGCAGGTGCAGAAGTAAATAATGAGGACTTTATAATAGAAATAGGTCCAGGAGTCGGTACTCTTACAAAGGAACTACTTCAAGTAGCTAAAAAGGTTTGTGCAATAGAATTAGATAAAGACTTAATACCAATATTAAATGAAGAGCTAAGAGAGTTTCAAAATTTTGAGTTAATAAATAAGGATGCATTAAAGGTAAATTTTGATGAAATAATTGGGGAAGAAAAGTCTGTAAAGCTTGTGGCTAACTTACCATACTATGTAACTACACCCATAATTGTAAAGCTTCTTACAGAAGGATATAAATTCAAATCTTTAACAATAATGATCCAAAAGGAAGTAGCAGAGAGAATTGACGCAAATCCAAGTACCAAAGAATATGGAGCATTATCATTATTAGTTCAATATTATTGTGATACTGAGCTCGTTAGAAAGGTATCACCAGCTTCATTTATACCAAGACCTAAGGTAGATTCATCAGTAATAAAACTTAGTAAATTGGATAGTCCAAGAGTGAAGGTAGAGGATGAGAAATTATTCTTTAAAATTATAAGAGCTTCATTTAATATGAGAAGAAAAACACTTTGGAATGCTTTGAAAAGCCTAGGGCTTAGCAAAGATTTATTAGAAAATGCACTGCAGGAATGTGATGTGGATCCAAAAAGAAGAGGAGAGACACTCTCAATATATGAATTTGCTAACCTTTCTAACTCTATACATAGAAATAAATAAAAAATATTTATAAGTTTTATGTTAAATGGTCACTTTTTGAATGGAACCTCATATATTATAATGAATATAATATATGGGGGTACGTTAATTGGTACAGAAAAAGAATTATAGTAGGTACTTCATAATACTTCAGGAAGACGAAAAGGGTTTTGCTATAGCTTCCGATAAACCTCCTACAGGTTATGTAAAACTTGAAGTGAAAAATAATAAATGTAAGGTTTCTTATTATGTACAAAATTTAAAGAAAGAAACTACACCTTACTTTATGGCACTAGTTTCAGGGAAGAAGAATGGAAGCAGAATAATTAAGGTAGGAGAGTTAAACATAGATGGTTATGGAAGAACCGATGTTTCCTATGAATATCCTATAGAAGATATAGCATATGTAGGATTAAATGTAGAAAATGTTATAGGAGCAGCAATAGTTAAACTGCCTGATAAAAACATAGTGCCTGTACTTAGCGGATTTTTAACCACTGATATTCCAAAATGGAAAGAATTCTTGCTGCTGGAAGGAAAAACAAGAGCGGATGAGGAAGTTTCAGAAGAGAAAGATATATTTGATAAATATGAAGAAAATATTGAAACGGCTAAAAGGGAAGAAAACATAGCGGTTAAAGAAGAGGACCTTAAGGAAAATTTATCAGAAGAATTGAAGGTTACAGAAGAAGTTATAAAAGATGAAGAAAAAGTTAGGGCAGATGAAAGTATAAAAGATGAACCTGAAGTTATAGAAAGCAGCAAAGAACCTGAACTACAAGATGTAGATGATCATGTAAATGTTAGAGTAGAGAAAGAAGAAGAAAAGCCAATAGATAATCCAATGGATAATATAGAAGTTATAGTTGAACCTAATGAGGAATTATTTAGAGATAAGGATGATTTACCAAAGGGAAGAACAGGAGAGTTTTTCAAAAACTTAGTTAAGGACTATGATGAGGTAAAAGATATATCTAAAATAAAAAGATGTAAGTGGTATAGAATCCCTATAAAAGATATTAATAATATGTGTGGATTAAAAGACTATAATAAGTATGCGGTTATATACTACCCCATGATGAATTATTATCCTTATATTAAAAAACATGGATATTTCTTATTAGGATATAAATGCGACAGGGATGGAAAGTTAAAATGCTTAGTTTATGCGATTCCAGGAAAAAGAGATAGATGTGATCAGCCTTATGGAGGTAAATCTGGATTTGTTACTTGGGTTCCAGGTAGAGTAAAAGAAGATGAGGGATATTGGTTAATGTTTTACGATTTTAGAAAATCAACTATTCTGATTCCTGTAAAGTAGGTATGCAAATTTGCATACCTCTTTATATTAAATATATTTTTATAAAAATTAATAAATACAGCTTTCTTCACATATATTTTATTATTGATAAAGTATGTGGAGGTGAGAGATAACCTTTTAAGGTTTGAAGGTATGAGACTTATAATTGTAAATAAAAAGAGACTAGGTGTCACCATAATTATAGTAGGGCTTATGATAACTATGTTTGGTATTCAAAGTATATTCAAAGATAGTATAAAACTAACCTCCCTTATGCAAAGTAATATACATTCTTTAAAGGAATACTCTGCTTTAAATGGCAAGGTAACCTATAAACTTCCTTATGATTGGATTTCAGAAAAAAGAGATTTTGGTGGAGAAGAAATAATATACCATAACGATTTTCAAGCTAAGGATTTTAAGGTATATGGTTTTGTAGAAGTGTGGAACTTAAATCAAGACTTAAAAACTTTTATAGAAAGAAGTAAAGATATATCATTTAAACAAAATATTATAGAAGGATATAAGTTATCTAATGTAAAGATTAATGATAAGGATGCCTATTATATTGAATATACTTTAATAAATTCACAAAATATAAAGTATAAGGCATTTGAATATTTTATACCAGATAGTAACAAGTTTATAAGATTTTCTTTTTTCACAAGGGAAGATAATTTCAAGGAAAATATGCCCACTATATTCAAAGCTATAGTGGAAACATTAAAAATAAGTTAAAGCTGGTCTATTATTTTATAGACCAGCTTATTTTTTATAAATATATTTATATGCTATAATAATGGATAATGGAGGTGATAGGAAGTGAGGCCAGTATTGTTTATGTTATTTGCAAGGCCAATTTATGGATATGGCACAATGATAGCAATAGGCATATTAGCTGCATTGGCACTTTTAAATTCAAGAGTAAAAAGGAATAGTAATTATAAGGAAGATTATATTTATAATATGTCTTTAATAGCTATACTTTCAGGGATATTTGGAGGCAAGCTTTTATACATAATAACTGAGATAAGAAATGTAATAGAAAACCCTTTTATATTAAGGAATATTGGAAGCGGATTTGTCATATATGGGTCCATAATTGGGGGAGCTATATCAATATTTTTTTATTGCAAAAGAAAGAAGTGGGATGTGTTAGATACTTTTGATTTAATAATACCTTCAATACCTTTAGCACAAGGTTTTGGAAGAATAGGATGCTTGCTTGCAGGGTGTTGTTATGGAAAACCTACAAAGCTTCCTATAGGGATTGTATTTAACAATTCACCCTTTGCACCTTCAGCAGTACATCTTCACCCTACACAAATTTATTCATCTATATTTGATTTTTTATTAGCGATATTTTTAGTTTTGTATGATAAAAGAAATAATAAAAAGGGAAGTACGTTTGCATTATATATAATAATTTATAGTATAGGAAGAATAATAGTAGAAGTATTTAGAGGAGATTCAAGAGGTGAAATTTCAATATTATCTACATCTCAATTTATAAGTGTCTTTACACTAATCATTGGTGTGTTTATATTTAATGTAAGAAAGTCTAAAGCAAATTTTAATAATTAACCTAGGAGGTTAAGAAATTGATAAAGTTAAAAAAGTTTTTCAGGTTTAAATCTATGATTATTACACTTGTCTTAGTAAGTACTCTTTTTTCAGGATGTAATACATTAGAAAATATGAAGGTAAAATTAGGATTAAAAAATACAAATTTTGAATATATAAAGCAAAATAAGGTGCAAAAGATTGTAATACAAAATACCAGAGATCAAGGATATAGATTTATAGTAACAGATAAGAATGTAATAAAAGAATTATATGATATGCTATCTTCTGCAAAGGAAGTTGATGAAAAATCTACCCTTCAGCCAGATTACATATTTGAAATGCATGAGGCGCATGATAAAGTACATAAGTTTAATTATGTTGCAGGGTTAGATAAAAAAAGTGGTGGTAATCTTTATAGTGAAGATAAGACTTATATTGTATCAAAGAGAATAGATAATGATATTATAAAAAGTTTTTGGAACATAAGGATTCCCAAAGACTTTACAGATATATATTACGGTTCACTTATAGAAACTCTAAATAGCTATATAAAGGATACAAAAACAACAAAAAAAATAGGAGTGAACTTAGATGAGGATAGAGAAATTGCAAAATTTATTTTATCTACAGATTTAGAAGACTTTAAAAATAAGTTAAATGATAAAAATATAAATGGAGAACTAGTAAAAGCTAATCCTACAGAATATGATGTGCTAATGACAGTTAAAACCCAGGGATATAATAGGTTAATGTATAAGAGTATAATTACATTTTATAATAGGCAAGAAAAAAATACAGAACAGTATTATGTAGTTGCAAACTATGAAAATAGAAGTTGGCATTTGAATGCAACTAAAGACAAACCTAGTAACTTTTAGATATTAATATAATTTTTATAAGGGTTTTTATAACATTTTTTTAGTGCTATAATAAATAAAGTTTTACAATACATATTAAGGAGGAATAGAAATGAGTGATTGCAATAGTTGTCCTAGCAAAGGAAGCTGTAATAGTAATTCATCTACATGTTCTAAAGATGTGCCAAAGCACGGAAATATAAAACATATTATAGGAGTAATAAGTGGAAAAGGTGGAGTTGGTAAGTCAACAGTAACTGGTATTTTAGCGGTACAACTGCAGAAGGCTGGATTTAAAGTTGGAGTACTTGATGGAGATATAACAGGGCCTTCTATGCCAAGGTTTTTTGGCATAAACGAAGAACGAGCAGAAATACATCAAGTAGAAAATAGTGAAGAAGTAAAGTTTATACCTGTCCAAACATCTTTGGGTATAAAGGTAATATCCTTAAATCTTTTAACAGAGGAAGAAGAACAGCCGGTTATATGGAGAGGACCTGTAATAACTGGTGTATTGAAGCAAATGTATTCAGACACAGTCTGGGGAGATTTAGATTATCTTTTAATCGATATGCCTCCAGGAACAGGAGATATAGCATTAACTATAATGCAAAGCATGCCTGTAGAAGGAATGGTAGTTGTATCTACACCTCAAGATATGGTATCCATGATAGTTAAAAAGGTTGTAATAATGGCAGAAAAAATGGATGTAAAGGTATTTGGTGTAGTAGAAAATATGTCTTATGTACAATGTAATAATTGTAGTGAAAAGATTAGAGTATTTAGCAAAAAATCTGCTGAAGAGCAAGCTAAATACTTAGGAGTGCCTTTAATGGCAGAGATGCCTATAAATTTAGATTTAGCTGAAAGCTTAGAGAGCGGTCAAGCGGAAAGATTTGTGTTATTAAATGGGGATTATGATAAATTATTAGATAATTTTATAAAGCTAAGCAAGTAACTACTGCTAAAATTTAAATTTTAAAATTTAATAAAATAGTAATAAAGAATGACGAGTGGGGTAAAATATATATAGTTCAAAGTAAAAGGAGGAATTGTATTATGCAAGCATATGTTGATAAGGATCTTTGTATATCATGTGGACTATGTCCAGCAATAGCTGGGGATGTATTTGAAATGGATGACAGTACTGGAAAAGCAACAGTTGTAGTAGATGAAGTTCCATCAGGTTCAGAAGATGCTGCAAAAGAAGCAGAAGGAAGTTGCCCAACTAATGCCATAAAAGTAGAATAATAAAAATAATAAAAGCATGTAATGATTTTCATTACATGCTTTTCATTTAATGACTATGAATTGAATTTTTATTTAAAATGGAATATATTTGATTAACAGGAATTAGTGTAAGTATTACAATACAAATTAACCCATCTATTGCTAAATAAGAAGCATTGTATATAAGGGAGTATAAATAAGGTGACATTCCCTCTGGAGCATTACTTCCCCAAAATACCACACCTGAAATAAAGTGGAATGTAAATCTTCCTAATACAGCTATAACTGTGGCAATTAATTTTTTGTCTTTAAAAAAGCCTGCAAGACCTAGTGCCATAAATGGTAAAGGATAATCAAATAATACCTGTACAGGATGGAGGATATAAGGTCCTAAAATTAAGCTTAATATACCATACATAAAACCAGTTAGAAATCCTATTTCAGGTCCATAAAATAATGAAAGAAGAATAATAGGTACCATTCCACCTAATGTAATAGCTCCTCCGCTAGGTAATTCTGCGATCTTAAATAAATTAAGGAGTACAGATAATGCAAGACCAATACTTAATTGAGAAATTATTCTTACGGTTAAGGTAATCTTCTTAAGTCTTATAAATACCAGTATTATTAAAATTACTCCTGCAAGGGTTAATAAGGTTAGAGGATACTTAGATAATTCTAAGATTCCACTTTGTAAAGTTTTCATAATAGCCTCCTTTGTGCTAAAGGATATAAAAAATAAAAGTATTCCAGCACTGGAATACCTTATAAAGCGAGTCGAGACTGCTTCCCTACGCTGGTATTATCCAGATCAGGTGATAAGAGTTAATGACTAAATCATTTCTCAGCCGAGTTCGGCACCTCTAGCACGGTTTATTAATTTTATATAACTTATTATATAGTATTATATATGTATTTTCAAGAACGTTGTACTTATTAAAAGAAGTCTACAAGTTTATCATTTCCAGGATGAAGGGGACTAGGATCTACATTTACCATATCTCCGAGCTTTATATGCTCAGATAACGTAAGTCTGTTAATTTCCATAGTAGTACCATCTTCTAAAGCAACTAGGGCATCTGAGCCTATTAAATCTATTATCCGACCTTTCATGGGCAATACCTCCTTTTTAGTTAGTATTGCCTATAATTAAGTAAATTATTTTATTTTAATGTTTGCTTTTTTATCTAGTATGTGCCACCAAGTATTTCCTATATTTAAAGGGATAGGATTTCCGAGATTATCTAGAAGCTCTGTACTGGAATCTAAGCTAGATTGTTTCCACTTTCCCTTAACTACTTTACCGTTGCTTATAACTAGGCAATCTCCTTCACCAATTAGTCGTATATCAACATGTAAATTATCAGTTTGAAGTGTTATGTTTGTAAGCTGAATAACGATATTCTTTGCTTGTATAGGAATATTATTGTCTCTATTTACAGAAGGGGTACCATCCATATATTTAACATATAAGCCATCTTTAAGTATATAAGAAGTATTGTAATATTTATTTACTTTTATAGTAACTGAACTAGAACTATCAAGATTTGAATTTTCCCAATAGGATTTATTAAAATTATAAGTTGATGTAGGTTTAGCTATAAGATTTTTTTCTGAAATTAAATTTCTCATATTTTCTGTGGATGTATATAAGCTATGTTCATACTTTCTAGACTTATCCCGCCAATAATACTTTTCATATATAAATTCATTTAAGCTTGGCAAATTTTCAGTCTCAATTTGAGTTTTAGCTTCTTCGCTATATCCACAATGTCCAAAAGGTAATTTATGAAGTTTAGATAAGTCTAAAAAGTAAGGTCGCGCACTTCGAACTGGACCAATTTTTTCAGGACTATTTTTGTGAAATAAGGCAATGAATCTTGGAATTCCTCCTTCGGCCATGGTTTCATATACTATATCAGCATCTACAAGGCCAGATTGTGGGCGAGCATCCTTAGAATTTTCTACAATAACCATAAAGGGAATATTATTCAAGGCATCTTTAGAGACTTGTTCTCCAGTATAAGGCGATATATATTTTTCTGCCTTTTCAACTATGTTATCTTTTGATTTATCTTGGATATTTTTAGTGTTTTGAGTACAACTTGATAATAAAAGTATAAGAATTATTGAAATAAAAGATATAAGCTTTTTCATAATACCGCCCCCACCATAAAATAAATTCATTTTAGAATAATTTTACATTTTATGGATTTTATAATCAAACTTATAAACCTTATATTTAGGCGTATTTAATGTTAATTATTCACTTTTAAGTGATTTTACTGCAAATAACTCTCTTTTAAAAAATAATAAACTTATTATTAGAATAACAGTAAAAAATATAAGAAGAAGGAGTTAAACATGGAGATAGCTTTTTATAAACTGGTTTTATAAGCTGGTATAAAAACATTTTGCATAGTATAATGGGTTAGTGTTTGCGCAATATATAGTAGGGGAGGATTATGTGTATGCTACATGTTGTAAAAAGGGACGGAAGAAAGGTCTCTTTTAATTCTATGAAAATTACAAGTGCCATAAAGAGAGCGGCAGAGGAAACTGGATATAAAATAAGAGAAAGTGAGTTTATAGATTTAACTCAAAAGATAATTTCTAGTTTGGAGCAAAGAGAAGTTCAAGAAGTTACTGTAGAAGAAATACAAAACATAGTAGAAAAAGTTTTAGTTGGAAGTGAATATAAAGAAATAGGTTTTGTATATTCAAATTATAGAAGAGAAAGAACAAATATACGTGAAATAAAGTCAGATTTAATGAAGGCTATAGAAAAAATTGGAGTGGAAACCGATAGAGATAATGCCAATGTAGGAAATAACTTCTCATCTAAGCTTTTAAGAATAGCTAGTGAGTCAAATAAGTGGCATAATCTTGCAAGTATGCCTAAACATTTAGCTAAAGCACATGAGAATGGAGATGTATATTATCATGATCTTGATAGTTACAATTTGACAACAAATTGTTTACATATACCTACTAGAGAAGTTTTAGAGAGAGGGTTTAATACAGGATATGGAACTATAAGACCTCCTAGGAGAATAGAGTCAGCAGCAGAGCTTTCATGTATATTATTACAATCCACACAAAATGATATGTTCGGTGGGCAATCTCATCCTAATTTTGATAATGATATGGGAGTATTTGTAGATTATACTAGACAGGAGATCGCGAGAGAATTAAGGGAATATGGTATGGATGAAGATAAGATTGATTCTATAGTACATAAGAAGCTTAGAAAAACCATAGAGCAGGCTATGCAGGGTATAGTGTACAACCTAAACACTATGCATTCTCGTGCGGGATCCCAGGTTCCATTTAGTTCAATTAATATAGGAATACCAGAAAATGATGATGCAGCATTAGTATGCGAAATATTCCTTTTGGAGTATGAAAAGGGATTAGGTAATGGAGAACAACCAGTATTTCCAAATATAATATTTAGGGTAAAGGATGGAGTAAATAAAAAGAAGGAAGATCCATACTATTATCTATTTAAACTTGCATGTAAAGTAGCAAGTAAAAGAATGAATCCAACTTTTATGAATATAGATGCAGACTTTAATCTTGAATACTATAATCAAGGATATATTCCAGCAACTATGGGATGTAGAACTCGAGTTCAATCAAATATAAATGGAGAAGCAGAGGTAAAGGGAAGAGGGAACATTGCACCCACAACTATAAATTTACCTAGAGTAGGGATACTTGCAAAGGGTGACTTAGATAAGTTCTTTGAACTTTTACAAGGTAGATTAGAATTAGCTAAGGAATCATTAATCCATAGATATGAGATACTTAAGAGATTAAAGGTCAAGGATCTTCCATTTGTAGCAGGGCAGGGACTTATGAAGGGCTCAGAAGGATTGCTTCCTGATGATTCTATAGAACCAATATTAAAGCAAGGTACTTGGGGAATAGGGTTTATAGGACTTGCAGAGACATTAATTGCCTTAACTTCACATCATCATGGTGAAAGTGAGCATGCAAGGGAGCTAGGAATAAAGATAATATCATATATAAGAAACTTCACAGACAAAGCTACAGAAGAGACAAAATTGAATTGGAGTGCTTATGCAACTCCAGCAGAGGGTTTAAGTGGCAAATTTGTATTACAGGATAAAAAGATATTTGGAGAAATAAAGGGAGTTACAGATAAAAAGTACTATACAAACAGTTATCATATACCAGTTGGATTTCCAATATCTATAAAGGATAAAATAGATATAGAAGCGCCTTATCATGCAATATGCAATGGCGGGCATATAACATATATAGAGTTAGATGATTACCCAACAGAAGATGTAATAATGGATATTTTAAGCTATGCTTATAGTTATACTAATATAAATTATTTAGGGATAAACTTTCATATTAAATATTGTAAGGAATGCGGAACTTATTTAAATAATGAAGAAGATAATTGCCCTAAATGTGGTAGTGAAAATATTCAAGGGATTTCTAGAGTTACAGGATATTTAAGTCTAGATGAAAGATTTGGAGCAGGAAAAGTAGCTGAAAGAAATGACAGGTTATCTCATACTAATCATATTTCATTTTACAATAAGGGTAATTTATAATGAACTATTTGCAAATAGCAGGTTTTTTAGATAATTCACTTACAAATGGAGAAGGGTTGAGGTCAGTGGTATATGTTTCAGGATGCAACCATAAATGCAAGGGTTGTCATAATGAAGCTATGCAGGATTATGACTACGGAGATAAAGTTTTAATAGAGGAAGTTCTTCAAAGAATTAAAAATAATATTCCAGTGGTTAAAGGAGTTACTTTTTCTGGAGGAGAACCCTTTGAGCAAGCACAGGTTTTATCAAGATTGGCTAGTGAAATAAGAAAACTTGACTTAAACATTTGGTGTTACACTGGATTTACCTTTGAAGAGATTACAAATGATATATCTAATAATAAACAGTGGATGGAATTGCTAAATCAAATAGATATATTGGTAGATGGAAGGTTTGAAGAAGGCAAGAAGGACAGAAAATTAAAGTATAAGGGATCTTCAAATCAGCGAATAATAGATGTTAAAAAATCACTTGAAAAAAGGGAAGTTATATTATTCATTCCTTGAAGTATTAATATAAAACATATATAATACATATTAACGAATTTCATTTGTAGGGGTGAAAAAATGAAAGACACAAGAGATATAGAAGTTTGTGGATGCTGTGAAATACATAGCGATTGTGTGCAATGTGTAAAAAAGGATATGCTTGATAATAATACATTTATGGGACTTGCGGAGTTATTCAAGGTTTTAGGGGATTATACTAGAATAAAAATCATATATGCTCTTTTAAAAAAGGAATTATGCGTTTGTGATATAGCAGAGCTCTTAGATATGAGTCAATCATCTATATCTCATCAACTTAGAACATTAAAGGCTGCAAGGCTTGTTAAGTTTAGAAAAGAAGGTAAGGTTGTTTATTATTCTCTTGATGATGAACATATAGAGCATATACTAAATGCTTCTTTAGAGCATGTAGAACATAATTAAAAAAGGGGGCTGTCGCACAAAGAATAAAAGCTACAATATATTGTATTAGATTTTTAAATTCTAAAACAATATATTGAGGTTTAATTTCTTAATGCGACAGCCCCTTTTATTTGTAATTTAATATGAAGACTTCATTGGTCATGTCAGAAATGTCTCCAGTTATATTTATAAAGTTGTCATTTGACTTTTTTACATTTTTCATAAATGTTAAAAAGTTCTCCACGCCATCTAGTGGGAAAGAAAGTGCAGGAGTTTTGTAATGCATGGGTATAATTATACGGCTTTTTAAGGATTTTGTAAGTTCATAAGCTGTTTTAGCGTCAATGGTGTAATTTCCTCCTACAGGTATCAGCAGGATATCGATATTTCCCAGGGAAATAATTTCATCTTTACTTAGAGTGTGCCCTAAATCCCCCAAATGGCATATTTTATAACCATCTACAGTAATTACATATATAGTGTTTTCTCCGCGCTTAGTACCCTTTGTTTCATCGTGAAAAGATGGGAACCCTATAATGGGAATATCGCATAGGTTAAATGCTCCAACCTTGTCTAGTATATGAACTTTTGATGAGTCTAGGTTTTTCGTGAAATCATGATCAAAATGATGATGACTTATTGTTACAACATCTACATCTCCATTGAAAGTTTTATATCCTACACTTTCATCAAAGGGGTCGGTAAGAATCTTCCTGCCTTTAGAATCTTCAATTAAAAATGAAGAATGGCCTAGCCAAGTAATTTTCATGTATAGCACCTCTTTTAAAATTATAGTAGTTATATTATAACTCTATTTATAGTTCTTTATTTTATATATTTAAGAAATTTTTAAAAACGTACATATGAGAGATATTTTTCTGAAAATAAGAAAATAAGCTTTTTGTTGACAAGCTGATTTTCTATTGTTATAATATTCTCATAAAACGAATTAAATAATTACTGTTCATTATAGCGGTATGCAGACGAATATTAAAAATTTGTATACATAAGTATGATGAAGCCGGTTTTCTTAAATATTAAGAGAACCGGCTTATATTTTTTGAGGAGGATGGTTATATGTTAACAAAAAATAACCCTATTGGAGTAATGGATTCAGGAGTAGGTGGACTTACTACAGTAAAGGAACTTCAAAAACTAATATCAACAGAGAACCTAATATACTTTGGGGATAATAAAAATGTACCTTATGGAAATAAAACAGAAGAAGAAATAATACACCTTACCAGAGGAGCTATAGAATTTTTAATTAGTGAAGGAGCTAAGGTGATAGCCGTAGCATGCAATACAATATCAACTATCATAGATAAGATAGCAGCAGATTATGATGTGAAAATAATAAAGGTTATAGATCCAGTGGTAGATTACATTAAAAATAGTTTAAGTGTAGATAAAGTGGGATTAATAGCTACCAATTTTACTGTAAAAAGTGGATATTATGATAGAATGCTAGGAGATATAAAGGTATATGGAAAAGGTTCACCAGAGCTTGCTGCTATGGTTGATAGTGGAAAGATAGATAGGGAAGAGGCTAAAAGAGCTATAAGAATTCATATGGAAGATGTGTTAAAGGCTGGTGGAGATATTAAACATGTAATACTTGGTTGTACTCATTATCCTATAATAAAGGATATATTTGAAGAATGCTATCCAGAAATAAATTTTATAAATCCTGCATATGAGCAAGCTGTAGCTGTTATAAATTACTTAAAGGAAAATTCTCTTTTAAAAGAAGAAGGGGATGGAAGCTTTAAAGTATATACTACAGGAGTATCAGAGCCATATAATGTAATAATGAATATGTTAAATATGAAAATGCCTGAAGAAATAATTAAATATGAAAAAGAGCTAGCTTTAGTTTAATTTTAAATTCAGACTGTTATTTTAAATAACAGTCTGAATTTTTGTGTAAAATATTTAATTTTTTAACAATTCCGTAATAAATTATTGTATAATTTTAATATAAGATTTTCCGTAATATCTAAGAGGAGGAAAGATGATGAAATATGAAAAGAACACAATATACATCACGGGAATTGCACATTCTAATAGCAGTGATCCAATCACAGTGCAGTATAACATTTTTTTCCTAGGAGTAATAATAAATAAGGACACATCACAGATAGTTGATATAGCATGTAATGCTATAAGCCCCATTACTGTAGAGTTTATAAAATCTATTATAATTGAACACAACATAGTAGATGACATTCAAAAAATTATTTGTGAAATACAAGAAAGATTTTTTGGGACTTCACAAAAAGCTCTTATTGTAGCCCTTAAGGATGTACATAACAAGTATTTGGTAGAATTAAAAAAACACAAAAAGTAACAATAAAATAAATATAAAAGGAGAAAAGATGGGTGGACATTATAGTAACCTTTATAATTTGTTTTGTGATTCTTATAGGTAGTGTACTTAAAGGGGTATATATAGGGTATCCTCTTATACTAAGCCTTATGTTATTTATATACACTGCAACAAGAAAAGGATTTCCTATAAAAGATGTATTAAAAATGGCGTATAAGGGTGGAAAAAAATCTCTCGTGGTAGTAAAGATATTTTTAATTATAGGTGGGATAACAGGAGTTTGGATGGCTAGTGGTACTGTACCATCACTTGTTTTCTATGGTATGAAGTTTTTAAAGCCACAACTTTTCATATTATTTGCATTTTTAATAAGTTCATTTGTATCCTTTCTTATAGGTACATCTCTTGGAACTGTTAGCACTGCAGGTTTGGCTCTAATTGTAGTCGCAAGAGGAGGAGGAGTAAATGAAGTAATTACAGCAGGTGCAATTATTTCTGGAATATATTTTGGTGATAGATGTTCCCCTATGTCCTCTAGCGCTAGTTTAGTTGCTACTTTAACAGAAACAGAGCTTTATACAAATATAAAAAACATGTTTAAAACAGCCATAGTCCCATTTGCATTAGCCGTAGTATTTTATACATTTTATTCCTACAAATATCCTCTAAATACAATTGGATCCACTATAGCAGATGAAATTGTAAAGGTTTTTAATGTTGGAATTATAGTACTATTACCAGCATTTTTAATTTTACTACTCTCACTTTGTAGGGTTAATGTCAAGGCATCCATGTTTATAAGTATAATTGCGGCAATATTTATAAGTATGATAGTGCAACATAACAGTTTTGTTAGTTCTCTTAAATATGTATTTTTAGGATATGTTATGGAAAATGATAGCCCTCTTAGAACTATAATGAAAGGTGGAGGGGTAATATCTATGTTAAAAGCATCTATAGCTGTATTCATATCCTCATCTTTTACCGGAATCTTTGAGGGAACTGAAATGTTAAAGTCTGTAGAGAGCTTAATTAATAAGGCCCAAAATAGGCATCAGCTATTTTTGGCAACTGTTGCTACAAGCACAATAACTGCAGCTTTTGGGTGTAGCCAGACCTTATCGGTTATATTAACTCATATGTTAGTAAGGGATGCTTATGAGAAAAATTCCATAAGTAAGTATGATTTAGCTATAGATTTAGAAAACACAGCTATAGTTATTTCAGCCTTTATACCTTGGAATATTGCATTACTAGTTCCTCTTACTACTCTTAATGTAAGCGTGAGCTCAGAACTTTATGCAAGTTACTTGTATTTTATACCACTAGTAAGTTATGTTTTTTATAAAGTTGGTAGTTTAAAGTTAAATAAAGATATGAATATAACTACCTAATTATAGATTTAGATGAATTTTTAATATATTTTAAATTTTATGTGGAAAACTGAAGTAATCCTAATTATAATATAATTGTAGCTTAAGATAATAAACTTGCTACATATGAATGTGAGTATAAATTTTGGGGGTGGCGAGTTGAGAAGAAACAAAATGCTGTTTTTAATAATATCATTTATGTTAAGTTTCTTGTTTTTAAGTAATGCTGTTGTATATGCAGCAGAAGACTATATGCAATGGAAGACTACGTATAGTATTTCAGATTTAGGTAAAAGTTGGAATGTAAAGTTTAATTATCCTATAAATGCGAGTTCAGTGAATGAAAGTAATTTCAAAATGATAGATGATTCTGGGCAGAATATTGGAATAAATCCTGTTTTAAATTCGGATAATAGGTCCGTAACAGTAGCTTTAAAATCAGGAGTAAAATATGAAGTTGGAAAAACCTATACTTTGACTATAAGCAAAAATGTAAAAAAGACTTCGGGAGATACGTTAAAACAAGATGTAAAAATGAATTTTACTGTAAAGTCTTCACCAGTGGATCCACCAGTAAGTAATGATTTCAAGGTGGTATTAGATGCAGGCCATGGTGGCCAAGATGATGGAATAACCGGACTTAATGGATTGAAAGAGAAGGATTTAGCTTTAAGTGTAGCATTAAGAGCTGGAGAAATTTTAGAACAAAAAGGTATCGAAGTAATCTATACTAGAATAAATGATGATATAAATTGGGCAGCTGATGATATGAATTCACGTTTTGCACAGCTTAGTACATCTGGTGCCAGCTATGTAGTAAGTATACATGCCAATTTAGCAGGAAGTATGGATGCTTCTGGTCTTGAAACGTTCTATATGTCGGGAAATAGCAAATCTCAGACGCTAGCAAGCTTATTACAAAGTAACATGGTCTCAAAAACAGGTGCTATCAATAGGGGGATTAAGACTGGATCAATGCCAGAGTTTACAGCACTTCCTAACATGCCTACTGCTAAGGTGTTTTTGGGATTTTTAAGTAATCCAGATGAGGAAGATAAGCTTTCTGATTTAGCTACTCAATATAAGTATGCAGAAGGAATAGCAAATGCTATAATGCAAGTTAAAAGTTCTGCATCAGCTATTACAGATATCGCAGAAAAAGATGTTATAAAGTCAGTAACTGAGGGAGGCACAATTATACTTCCAACTACCGTTACTGCAACAAGAAATAATGGAACTAAAGAACAAGTTGCTGTGAAGTGGGACAAGCCTTCAGTGAATACAAGTACGGCCGGTACATATACTCATATAGGAACTGTCGATGGATATTCGGGAAAAATTGTATGGACTATTTTAGTAACTAAAAGCGGTAAATATACTGTGGTTGTAGACCCGGGACATGGAGGATATGATCCTGGGGCTGTAGGACCTACAGGACTTAAGGAAAAAGATGTTGCTCTATCTGTAGGTTTAAAACTTGGCAAGCTACTAGAAGCTAAAGGAATAAGAGTTGTATATACACGAAGCAGTGATGTTGTATCATGGCCATCTAATGTTTCTCTAGATTTACAAAAGAGGGTATTAATATCAAATCAGGCTAATGCAAATTACTATGTATCTATTCATTGTAATTCAGCTACACCTGCTGCCAATGGAACAGAAACCTACTGGTGGGATGGAGGAAGTACTGCAAGTCAAAGACTAGCAAGCTATGTTCAACAGGAACTTCTAAGTAAACTTGGGACTGTAGATAGAAAGGTCAAAACAGCAGGATTTTATGTTATTAAGTATACAGATGCTCCTGCAATACTTGCAGAACTTGAATTTATAAGTAATCCTACAGGGGAAAAAAATCTAAGAAGTGTAGAATTTCAGGATAAGTCTGCTCAGGCTTTGGCAAATGGAATATTTAAAGCACTAGGAATGTAGTAAAATCAATTGACAATAAAATTTTAATATACTATAATATAATAAAATTTCACTTAGATTAATATTATTAGTTAAAAGCAGTGAAAAGGAAAAGTATTTAAAGTCTATAGCTTACAGAGAGTGGAGATTGGTGAAAATCCATAGTTTATAGTTTAAAGAAAATCACCTTGGAGTTGAATGCTGAAATTATAGTAAGCTTATCCGTAATCTCGCGTTAAGAGATAGGGCATGAAAGTGCTTGAAATTTATATCCATAGGTGGTATAGCGAGTTTAACTTCGTCCTATTTGGGCGAAGTTTTTTGTTTTTTAGTATATAAATTGTTTATTATACAAAATGAAGGTCAACAATAATAACAGGAGGGATTGCTTAATGTATAAGAAAATTGACAACTCTAAAGGCTTTGTACAAGTGGAACGTGATGTATTAAGCTTTTGGGAAAATGAAAAAATAGTTAATAAAAACTTTGATCTAAATAAAGAAGGGGAATATTTTACTTTTTATGATGGGCCGCCGACCGCTAATGGGAAGCCACATGTAGGCCATGTATTAACAAGGGTAATAAAGGATTTGATTCCAAGATACAAGGTAATGAAGGGGTATAGAGTTTTAAGAAAAGCAGGATGGGATACCCATGGACTTCCTGTAGAACTTGAAATAGAAAAAAAACTTGGGATTTCTGGAAAACAAGACATAGAAAATTATGGTGTAGAAAAATTTATAGAACAATGTAAAGAATCTGTATTTACATATTCAACTATGTGGAAAGATATGTCCGAAAAATTAGCCTTCTGGGTTGATATGGATAATCCTTATGTAACATATCATAATAATTATATAGAATCTGTATGGTGGGCATTAAAACAGATGTGGGAAAAAGAGCTTCTTTACAAAGGACATAAGGTTATACCTTATTGCCCAAGATGTGGAACGTCTCTTTCATCTCATGAAGTTGCACAAGGATATAAAGATGTAAAAGAAGCTACGGCTATAGCAAAGTTTAAGGTAAGGGGAGAAGAAAATAAATACATATTAGCTTGGACAACTACTCCGTGGACTTTACCAAGTAACGTAGCATTAAGTATAAACAAGGCTTATGATTATGTAGAAGTGTTAAATAATGATGAGTACCTAATACTTGCTAAGGAACTTGTTTCTAAGGTTATAGAAGGGGAATATGAAATAGTAAGAGAATTTAAGGGCGAAGAATTACTTGGCACAGAATACGAGCAGCTCTTTAAGTTCGTAACTCCAAAGGAAAAGGCATTTTATGTAGTGCATGCAGATTACGTAACATTATCAGATGGTACAGGGGTTGTACACACTGCACCAGCTTATGGTGAAGATGATAATCAAACAGGAAAAAAATACAATTTACCTCTTATAAATCTTGTTGATGGAGAAGGTAAGTTTGTAGAAGCTGTCGAGCCTTGGAGAGGTATGTTTGTAAAAAAAGCCGATCCTAAAATTCTTGAAGAACTAAAAGAGAGAGGATTACTTTATAAATCAGAGAAGTTTACTCACTCATATCCACATTGCTGGAGATGTGACACAACTCTTTTATACTATCCAAAGGATAGCTGGTTTGTTAGAATGACATCACTAAGAGATAAGCTTTTAGAAAATAACAACAGAGTAAATTGGTATCCTGATAACGTAAGAACAGGAAGATTTGGAAAGTTCTTAGAAAATGTAATAGATTGGGGTATTTCAAGAGATAGATACTGGGGAACTCCGCTACCAATTTGGGAATGTGAATGCGGACATAGAGAATGTATAGGAAGTGTAGCAGAACTTAAAGAAAAGGGAATAAATGTACCAGAAAATATAGAACTTCATAAACCATACATAGATGAAGTTAAATTAAAATGTCCTCATTGTGAAAAGGAGATGAAGAGAACAGGAGAGGTTATAGATTGCTGGTTTGATTCAGGTTCTATGCCTTTTGCACAGCATCATTATCCTTTTGAGAACAAAGAAATATTTGAAAGTAATTTCCCAGCACAGTTCATTTCAGAGGCTGTAGACCAAACAAGAGGATGGTTTTATACTTTAATGGCTATATCTACATCCTTATTTGATACAAATCCATTTGAAAATTGTATAGTGCTTGGTCATGTACTTGATAAACAGGGACTTAAAATGTCAAAGCATAAGGGAAATGTAGTAGATCCATTTGAAATATTAGATAAGGTTGGAGCAGATGCTTGTAGATGGCATTTCTATACTGCAAGTGCGCCATGGCTTCCAACTAGATTTTCTGTGGAAGACGTAGAAGAAACACAGAGAAAGTTCTTAAGTACTTTATGGAATGTATATTCATTTTATGTGTTATATGCAGAGATAGATCAGTTTAATCCATTACAATATAAAGATTTTGTAAGTGAAAATGTAATGGATAAATGGATAATTTCTAAATTAAACACACTAATAAAAACTGTAGAAAGCAACATGGATGGTTATGGAATAACTCAAGCAGCCCTTGCTATTGAAGAGTTTGTAGATGAATTATCTAATTGGTATGTAAGAAGAAATAGATCAAGATTCTGGAGTGAAACTTTAACAAATGATAAGATAGGAGCTTATGTAACTTTATACAAGGTTCTTACTACGCTAACACTAGTAGCGGCTCCATTTGTACCATTTATCACTGAAGAAATATATCAAAACTTAGTACTAGAATTAGATAAGACAGCTAAAGAAAGTGTACATTTATGTCCGTGGCCAAAATATGCTGAAGAATTAATAGATAATGAGCTTGAAGGAGAAATGGAAGAGGCTTATAAGATGGTTAAGCTCGGAAGAAGCGCTAGAAATGGGGCTAATATAAAGAATAGACAGCCACTTTCAAAGATGCTTGTAAGTTCTAAATCACTTCAAGAATATTATGGGGATATTATAAGAGATGAACTTAATATAAAAGAAGTAATATTCGGAGCAGACCTTTCAAGTTATGTTAACTTTGATATTAAGCCAAATTTACCTGTACTTGGTAAGGCCTATGGTAGATATATACCTGTAATCAGAAAAGAACTTGGAGCTATGAATCAAATGGAACTAGCTCAAAAGATTCAAACTGGAGAAAGTATAGTAATAAAAGCTAACGATATAGAAATAGAGTTAAATCAAGATAATTTACTTGTTACAATGCAGGGATTAGAAGGATTTGCTTTTGCAGGTGAAGGTACTATGGGTGTTGTACTTGATACAACTTTAACAGAAGAGCTAAGAGAAGAAGGACACCTAAGGGAAATATTAAGTAAAGTTCAAAATATGAGAAAAGAAAACAATTTTGAAGTATCTGATAAGATAATTCTCTATGTAGGTGGAAATGAAAAGCTTGAAAATGTAGTTAAAAAGTTTGAAGATAATATTAAAAAAGAAACTTTATCTATAGAAATAAAGTATAATGAAAATGTACAATATGTAGATACTAAGATAAATGGGGAAGACTTCAAACTTCAAGTACAAGTGATAAAGTAATTTAAACATAGCATGTAGATAAAAATCGTATCTACATGCTATTTATATAAAAATATTTTTAGGGGTGATATTATGGCAGCATCTATAAAAGACGTTGCGAAAGAGGCAGGAGTCTCCATTGCAACAGTTTCAAGAGTTTTAAATGACGTAGACGTTGTAAACGATGATACAAAGAAAAAGGTCGTAGATGCAATAAAAAAATTAGGTTATAGACCTAATATAGTGGCAAGAAGTTTAAAAACGCAGAAAACTAGCACTATTGGCATAATAATTCCAGATATATCAAATCAATTTTATCCTGAGATAGTAAGAGGGGCAGAAGATGTAGCTAATATATATGACTACAATATAATTTTGTGTAATACAGACATGGATGTAGAAAAGGAGATGGAATATCTAAAAGTCCTAAGGGAAAAAATGGTAGACGGGGTTCTTTACATGAGTAATTCCCTTGAAAAAAATACAATTGAGCTTATAAACAAATTAGAAATTCCTACAGTATTAGTAGAGACCATAGATAAAGATAATAGTTTTCCAAGTGTAGTAATAGATAATGAACAGGCAGCTTATGATGCAGTGAAATATTTAATAGATAAGGGAAATCATAAGATTGCCTATATTGGTTCAGACGAAGAAAATTTTAACGCAGCAGCACTTAGGTATGTTGGATATAAAAGAGCATTAAGAGAAAAAGGTATAAATTTAAATCCTCATCTTGTGCATTTTGGGGGAATGAAACCTAACGATGGATATGAAGGTATATTGGATATACTAGATAAGGCAGAGGTAGATGCAGTATTTTGTGCTGGAGATGAAATTGCCATGGGAGTTATAAATGCATTAAGAGAAAAGGGAATAGATGTGCCAAATAACATAGAAGTAGTAGGTTTTGATAACATATATGCATCGGAAATATTTTATCCTAAACTTACAACTGTAGCACAGCCAATGTACGATATGGGATCTGTAGGAATGAGAATGCTTATAAAAATAATAAACAAGCAGCCTGTAGAAGAAAAACATTATGTTCTACCATATAGGATGATTGAAAGAAACTCCACTAAAAAATAAAATTAAAAATAAAACCATGTAGAAAAATCTACATGGTTTTATTTTTTGTGTATTATTTTATGCTTAATAATTAAAATAAGTGTTTAATTATGTATTTAGTCTGTATATTAATGTAAATTCAGAACAAATATTGTATTATAAAAATTTTGAAAAACATTTACATGGGTGTTATAATTTAACATACAAGTAATATACTTATAGTTTATAGCAAGGACAAGCATCTAGTATAAATTATGGGGGTAAAAGTTATGAGTTTAAACACAAGAGAAAAGGTAAGAAATGTATTTAATTACCTAGGAAATTTAAAAAAATCTCAAGAAAAAAGGATAAGGCACATAGGGGAGTATGAAAGGGTATTTTTTGAAAAGGAGCTTTTAAGTCATACTGGATGCAAGATAAGTACTGATGAAGGTTGTATATTAGAAATAAGTAAAGCGGATAAAGAACTATATGGTTATTTCTTTAATTTACATCAGCAAATTGAAAACAAATCAAAGAATCTAGAAATTATTTTAGGTAAAGGACTTATTACATGGATAAAAGAAAAAGAAACTATAGTGCATACAATGTTTTCTATGCCGTTAGAGCTGGAGTTTAAAGTAGAAAAGGCAATATTTTGTTTAAAAAGTAAGGGTAATATGGATATAGATACTAGCTTTCTAGAAGGGCTTAATATACATAATTACTCTAAACTTGTAGAAATACAGGAAGAAGTAAGAAGTAAAAATGTTAAAGTCAGTGATTTGGAATATATTAATACTTATTATGATCCTATAATAAACATATTATCTGTGGATAATGATAAAGAATTTAAAGTGTGTAATGAAAAGGTATTTAAAGAAAATATAGAAGTAACTTCTAATGTAAATGTATTAAATAAAATTGCTATTATAGTTAGAGAATATGATTTAAAAATCTGGAATGAGGAAATAAATCACATACTTGAGCAAATAGATAAGGGATATGAAATACCAAAAACTATACAGGCGTTGGTTACAAATGAGAAGATAGAGCATACAGATAGTGAAAAAGAGGAATGGAAGGATTTAGAGAAGGATTTATTATTTCCTCTTCCATATAATACAGAACAAAAGGAAATAGCAACTAGACTATTAAATAACTTTGGACTAGTAGTTCAAGGACCTCCAGGGACAGGTAAAAGTCATACTATAGCAAACCTTATATGTCACTTATTGGCTCATGGGAAAAGTGTGTTAGTTACTAGTGAAACCGATAGAGCACTTAAAGCATTAAAGAATATGATTCCTGAAGAAATAAGTTCACTATGTATGAGTGTTATAGGTAATGAAAATAAGGATATGGATAACCTTGAGAATGCTGTAAAGAATATTACAGATAATTTATCCATAAATCCAGTACAACTCCAGCAAGAGATAGGAGTATTAAGGATTAAATTAAATGAATGTAAGAGAAATCAAGATAATATAATAGATAAACTTAAATATATATGGAAAAATGAAAATGCCACTATTTCATATCATGGAAGAGATTATAGCATAATGGAGATATCTAAATGGCTTAAAGAAAATGAAGAAGAATATTCTTGGATAGAAGATGATATAAACTCTCATATAAAATCCCCAATTTCAGAAAGTGAATTTGAAGAGGTAATAGAATTTTTAAATGAAGTCCCAAATAAAGAAAGGGAAATGATTAGTAAGGTATTACCTATTTTAGATAAGATGCCAAGCTATGAGGAGCTTTATAATGTATTTACTAAGTATAAAGAATTAAAAGGTAATTATGATTACAATAAAAAAGCATTAGAAAAATGGAACATATCTGATAACAAAGGATTTGATTATGAAGAGCTTATTCAGCTATTAGAAGAAGGATATAACAAGCTTAATATATGTGAGGAGAGAGAATTAGATAGTTTTGTAAGAGACTTTAACAATAGTGCTTTATTAAGAGACTCCTCAATAGATCTTTTATTAAGGTGGAAAAGCTATATAAAGAGAATAAGTGTTATAAGAAAGGAATTAAGTGAGCACTGCATAACGCTTCCAAAGGAAGTTGATCTGTCCAATTTAGAAAAGGACTTTCAAATAGTATTTAATGAATTAGATAAGAAGGGTAAGATTAGTAAGTGGTTTGCATTAAAAAATAAATCACAGAAATATGTTGTTGATAAATGTTTAGTAGATGGTAATCCAATAAGTGATATATATCAAGCTACAATATTAAAATTATATTTTGAAAAGGGGCAAATAATTAAAGGTGTTACAAAAGTTTGGAATAGTACCTTTAAAAGCTATAAAAACATATGTGGCATTTCTGAAAAGGAAGAAGATTTAATAAAAGCAGAAAGGTATATATATAAAATAGAAAACTTATGTCAGTGGACCAATAATATAAAACCAAATATAATAAAAAAATTTGGAGCAATCGTTATTCCAAGTGATATTGATTTAAACGATAGAGAAGATTTATTAAATATAAAAGAATGTTGCAAGTCAATTAAAGAGGTATATGAGTTGCAGGAAATTGAAATTTTCTTAGATAGTATTATAAGAATTATGAATAGTTCTGATTTCACTATTCTATGTGAAGCCCTAGAAAAAAGAGATGCTTTAAAACTTCAAGAAAGTTTTAAAGAAGTAGAGAGGCTAAGAATTATAAGAAATAAGTTAAATGGGATAAATGAAATATTATATAAGATAAAGGGAGTATGTCCTAGATTATATATAAAGTTAACTACAGAAGAATCATTAAATATGAAAAGCTGGAATAATGCCTGGAAGTGGAAAGAGTGGGATAGCCTTCTTAAGGGAGTATGGAAGCAAAATGAGGAATGGCTAGAAGGAAGATTACAAGAGGAAAAACAAAAAGAAAAGGTATTAATTAGGCAGATTGTTTATAAAGAAACTTGGTTTAGACAGATATGTAGTATAACAGAAGAAGGAAAGAGGAGTCTTTTTTCATGGCTTCAGGCAGTAAAAAGAATTGGAAAAGGAACGGGTAAGTTTGTAAATGATTATATACAAATTGCACAAAAGGAAATGGAGAACTGTAAGGAAGCTATACCTGTATGGATTATGCCTTTAAATAGGCTTTTAGAAAATGTAAAGCTTTCAGATAAACAATTTGATGTTATTATTTGTGATGAGAGTAGTCAGAGTAATATTTATACCCTATGTGCTCTTATGAGGGCTAAGAAGGCTATAATAGTTGGAGATGATAAGCAAATAAGCCCAGAAGTTGTGGGAATATCACATGGTGAGGTACAAAAATATATAAGGGCTTATCTAAGAAATATACCTAATAAAGAATGGTTTGATTTAAGTACAAGTTTATATGATACTGCACTCAGGGTGTTTCCTGATAGGGTAGTATTAAGGGAACATTTTAGATCAGTACCAGAGATAATACAATTTAGTAATAAGCTTTGTTATAATAACGAGATAACAACATTAAGGTTTGCTCATAAAAATGAAAAGTTTGACCCACCTGTATGTGCAGTTAAGGTAAATGGGATTAGAGAAAAAAATAGACCTCTTAATATAATAGAGGCAGAAGCCATAGTAGATAGGATATGTAAAATATGTAATGATAAAATATACAATGGAATGTCCATAGGGGTAATATCTCTACTTGGGGATGTGCAAACAGAATTTATACAAGCCCTTTTAAGAGATAAAATCGGTGAGGAAGAAATTCTTAAAAGAAAAATAGTATGTGGTGATGCTTATTCTTTCCAGGGAGATGAAAGAGATATAATGTTTCTCTCTATGGTAGTGGCTAATAATGTAAAATACACTGTACTTAATCGTGAATCGGATATAAGACGATTTAATGTAGCTACAAGTAGGGCTAGAAATCAAATGTGGGTATTTCATTCTGTAGATTTAGAAGATTTGAATAAGGAATGCGTAAGATATAAACTCTTAGATTATTGCAAAAACTATGAAAAATATAAGAGAGAAGAAAAGGTCATAGATAATATATTTTATTCTACATTACAAAAAGACATATATGGAATATTGAAGAGTAAGGGATTTAATCCCTTATCAAATATACCGTTGGGGAATTATGCCATAGACTTAGTGCTAGAAAATGGACAGGATAAGGTGGCTATATTATGTCAAGATGAAAAGAGCGAGTATACCAGTAACTACCACGAATTTTATAATATGCAGCTGAAACTAACGGAATGTGGGTGGAATGTTATAAAAGTAAGAGGAAGTAAGTTTTATAGATATCCAGATAAGATGATACCTGCATTATTAAAGAGGTTACAAGGTTTCACTATAACAAAAAACTCCTTAGAAGATACCAAGAAGTATATAAAACACGATGGCCTTAGAGTTGTGTAAATAGATTTTATAAAACTTTTACAGAATCATAAAGAGAGGTTGTTCACAAATAAGTGCTTTGATTCATACTATAGAATTAAAGCACTTATTTACGGAGAGGTTTTTGTGTTATATGCATTAATTTTAGCTGGTGGAAAAGGAACAAGGCTATATCCATTATCAAGGGAAAGTAATCCTAAGCAGTTTCTAAAAATAATAAATAATAAGAGCTTTTTAAGAAATACTGTAGACAGGATAAAGCCTTTAGTAAATAAAGAGAATATATATGTAGTAACTAATGAGATATATTTAAATAAGGTGTATGAGGATTTGCCAGATATTAATAAAGAAAATATATTTGTAGAGCCTGCAAATAAAGAAACTGCAACTTGCATTGGACTTTCAGCAGTAAAGCTTTTAAAAAAAGATAAAGATGCAATAATGATGGTGCTTCCTTCAGACCATTATATAGAAAATGAAAAACTGTTTACAGATACTTTGAGTCAAGCTGTAGAAATTGTAGAAAGAAAAAGAGGGCTAGTTACAATTGGAGTTAAACCAACTCGACCTGAAACAGGATATGGTTATATAGAAATAGGCGAGAGAATTATTGGAGGAATACCTTCGTATAGGGTAGAGAGATTTTTAGAAAAGCCTAATTTAGAGGTGGCTAAAGATTTATTAATGAAAGGTACGTATTTGTGGAATAGCGGTATGTTTATTTGGAGAGCAGATATTTATCTTAGGGAAATGGAAAAGTATTTACCTAAAATGTATAAAAGTATGATGAATATATATTCTGCATTAGATACCGAACAGGAAGACGAAGTGGTAAAGGAAGAATATAACTTAATTGATGGAATTTCAGTAGACTTTGGGATAATGCAAAAAACTAGGAAGGCATTTGTTATAAGATGTGAATTTGCCTGGGATGATATAGGCAACTTTATGTCACTTGCACGATTTTTAAAGAATTTCCGTGGAAATAATATAAGCGGAAATATATACATGGATCAAAGTCAAGATTGTATAGTGCTTGGTGGAGAAAAACTTGTCATAGGTTTTGGAGTAAAGGATTTAATAATAGTAGATGCTGGGGATGTACTGCTTGTAATGGATAAAAATAAGGATCAGGAGATAAAATATTTAGTAAGTGAACTGAAAAAAGATAATGAATTTAAACACTATATATAGATTTATTATAAGGATCTTCTATAGGGGTAGTTTGATTATCATATAGAAGATCTTTTATGTTTTATTTCAAATTATAAAATTGTATATATTTTCATTTGATAAGAATAAAAAAAGTACACATACTAAGTATAATATAAAATTGAATATAAGGAGTGATGGATAGATGATAAAAAGAAGTTTTGTATCGCTCATAATAGTTATAATAAATTTATTAATTGTTATAAGTTTTTGGGGATGTTCATCTTTAAGTCACGTGGAGGATAAAGTATATCCTAAGATAGTTATAAATGATATAGATATGACAGGAAGGACAAAGAAAGAAGCCATAGAAATATTGGAAAGTAAGAGTATAGTTCCTGATAAACAGATAATAATAAATGCTAACAATAAAAAGTACATCTTAAATACAAAGGATTTAAAAAGTCATAATAATATTAAAGAAATAGTAGATAAGGCATTTTCCTATGTTAGAGATTTAAGTCCAGCAAAGAAAGCAGAGTTGATAAAAAGTTCTAAGGAGAGAAAATTTAGTACTACAGAGACTTTCAATAAAGATATAATAAATAACTTGTTGAATAAAATTGAAAAGGAAGTAAATCAAAAAGAAAAAAATGCTTCAGTAAAAGGTGTAAAGTCGGGTAAGCTTATAATTAATGACCATATTGCCGGAAGAAAATTAAATAAGGAAAGGCTACATAAAGATATCTTAACTGAAATAAAAAATAAAGATAATAGTATTATAAATGCAGAAGTTAAGGATATATCCCCGGCTATTACCAAGGCGCAGCTTTCAACAATGAATGCAATCATTTCATCTTATGAGACTAAATATAGCATAACTGAAGCAGAAAGGGTATATAATATAGGATTGGCAACAAAGGCTATAAGTGGTGCATTAATTATGCCAGGAGAAACCTTTAGTTTTAATAAAATAGTTGGTAAGAGAACACCGGAAAGAGGCTATAAACAAGCACCGATTATTATAGACAACAAGCTAGAAAAAGGTGACGGTGGGGGGGTGTGTCAGGTATCTACTACACTTTATAATGCAATAATAAGATTAAACATTATGTCTTTAGAAAGAAGTAATCACACATTAGCTCCACTTTATATACAACCTGGATTTGATGCAACAGTTTCTGAAGCAATAGATTATAAATTTAAAAATACTTTAAAATATCCAATTTATATAGAAGGAATAATTTCTAAGGGTACAGTAAAATTTAATGTATATTCAAACTCTTCTTTAAATAATATGAAGTATGATTTAGTAAATGAAATATACGAAAAAGCTATACCTAAAACTATATATAGAGAAGATCCAAATCTTAATTTAGGAATAAAAAAGCAAGAACAAAAACCACACATAGGATATAAGGTAAAGGTGTATATTGTTGAAAAAAAATCTGGTAAAATAACAAACAAAAAGCTAATTTCAAATGATAATTATGATATGACAAATGAAGTTATAAAGGTAGGAATAAAAAAATAACTAGCTGTCAAAGCTAGTTATTTTATGTTATTATAATGGTTAAAATAAATTCATAAATTTTGTAAAATAATAATATTTAATTATGATATACTATATTTACATGAACTTATAGGATATAAGACATTATAGAGTATGGAGATGATGTTATGAAATTGTGTTCAATATGTCATAAAAATGTAGCCACGATATTTACTTCTAAAATAGAAGGAGGAAAGCCTCAAATAATGGGAGTCTGTATAGACTGTGCTAAAAAGATGGGCCTTCCAGCATTAAACCAACTTTTAGAATCTACAGGAATTAGTTCAGATGATATGGAGAGTTATACAGAGCAGTTAAATAGTATGCTTGAAAATGTAGATTTAAATGAATTTGCTAATAATGATATGTTTAATAATATAATAAATAGTTTAACCGCAAGCAATGAAACATCTTTAGAGAAAAATGAATCAAAGGATGTATTTGAGAGTAATGAAATTAAGAATATGTTTAGGGGTTTTGAAGATGGCAAGGACTATGAATATGATGAAAATAAAAGCAATATAAAGACGAAAAATAATGTATTTAAAAAGAAAAGAAATAACTTAGATAAGTATGGTATAAACCTTAATGAAAGAGCTAAGAATGGTGAGGTTGATCCTGTAATAGGAAGAAATGCGGAAATAGATAGGGTAATTCAAATCCTTAATAGAAGAACTAAGAATAATCCTATACTTATAGGAGAACCTGGGGTAGGTAAAACTGCAATAGCAGAGGGATTAGCAGTTAGAATCTCTAAAAAGGAAGTTCCAGCAAAGCTATTTGATGCAGAGGTATATTTATTAGATCTTACAGCAGTAGTTGCAGGAACTCAATTTAGAGGACAATTTGAAGGAAGAATGAAAAGTATAATTGATGAAGCTAAAGAAGAAGGAAATATTATATTAGTTATAGATGAAATTCATAATATAATGGGGGCAGGAGAAGCTCAGGGAGGAGCTATAAATGCTGCTAATATATTAAAGCCCGCATTAGCCAGAGGTGAAATACAAGTTATTGGAGCAACTACTTTAGAGGAATACAGAAAACAAATAGAAAAGGATTCAGCGCTTGAAAGAAGATTTCAACCTGTACTCGTAGAAGAGCCAACTATAGAAGAAGCTATAGAAATACTAATGGGTATAAAGAAATACTATGAAGATTATCATAAAGTTCATATAAGTAATGATGTTATAATTGAAGCTGTAAAACTTTCCGAAAGATATATAAACGATAGATATCTTCCTGATAAAGCTATAGATGTAATTGATGAAGCTAGCTCTAGAGCAAACTTAAAAAATAAAGGTATTATGGAAGTAAAATCTTTAAAGGAAGAACTTCAAAAAATACAACAAGAAATAATGAAAGAAGCTAGCAATGGAAATTATGAAAGGGCAGCTGAATATAAAACACAGGAGTTTAGAATTAAAGAAAAACTAAAGAGAATTGAAGATGAATGCAATAGTGCGGAGTTAACTATAGAAGACATAGCTTCTGTTATAGAGGCGTGGACAAAAATTCCAATTCATAAGGTGAAGGAAAACGAAGGAGAAAAATTATTAAACTTAGAAAATAAGCTTCATGAAAGAGTAATAGGGCAAGAAGAAGCTGTAAATGCTTTGGCAAAATCTATTAGAAGAAATAGACTAGGATTTAAGAAAAAGAAAAAACCTTCGTCTTTTATATTTGTAGGGCCTACAGGGGTAGGAAAGACAGAACTTGTAAAGGCATTGGCTTCTGAATTATTTGGAAGCGAGGAAGCGTTAATTAGAGTGGATATGTCTGAATATATGGAAAAGCATACTTCGTCAAAGCTTATAGGAGCACCTCCGGGATATGTTGGATATGATGAGGGGGGCCAGCTTACAGAAAAAGTTAGAAGAAGGCCTTATTCTGTAGTGCTATTGGATGAAATAGAAAAGGCTCATCCAGATGTATTTAATATGTTACTTCAAATATTGGATGATGGAAGGCTTACAGATGGTCAAGGAAGAACTGTATACTTCGATAATACGGTAATTATAATGACATCCAATGCAGGAACAAATTTTAAGGGAAGCAAAATAGGATTTGGCAGTAGTGATTATGAAGCTTTAGAGGTTCAGGTAAGAGATGCACTTAAAGACACTTTCAGACCAGAATTTTTAAATAGGGTAGATGAAACAATAGTATTTAAACCGCTTGCAAAAGAAGAGTTATATAGAATAGTAGATTTAATGATTAAAGAGGTGGAAGAAGAGCTATTTGAAAAGAATATACAAATAAAGGTTAATCAGGATGTTAAAGATCTTATTCTTGAAAAGGGATATGATGAAAAATATGGAGCGAGACCTTTAAGAAGAGCAATTCAAAGATATTTAGAAGATGAGATAACAGAGGCTTATTTCCAAAAACGTATTAAGGAAGGCTCAACTATAGATCTAGGTGTAGAAAAAGATAAAATAATAATAAATAACGTTTTATAAAATTTTTAATTGAGTTTACAGCCTGGTATTTTAATACCAGGCTGTAAACTTTAAAGGAGGATATTTTGCATGAAGCTGTCAAGAGAATTTTATAATAGAGATACTTTAGAAGTAGCAAAGGAGCTCTTAGGAAAAAACTTAGTCACTGTTGAAAATAATATAATAACTTCAGGGAAGATTGTAGAAGTAGAAGCATATATGGGGCTAGAAGATAAGGCTGCTCACAGCTATGGTGGCCGTAGAACCAAAAGAGTGGAGGTTATGTATGGAAAACCTGGAGTTGCTTATGTGTATTTCATATATGGACTTTATTATTGTATGAATGTAGTATCAAGGGAGGAAGGGATAGCTCAGGCAGTATTAATAAGAGCTGTTGAGCCTTTACAAGGAAAAGAAATTATGAGTAAAAGAAGGTTTAATAAGAACTATGATGAACTAAAGAAAAGAGATATAATTAACTTAACCAGCGGCCCTTCTAAATTATGTATGGCTTTCAATATTGATAGGAGCATGAATGGTGAGGATTTATTAGGAGATAGGATATACATAGAAGAAGGTAACAAAGAAGAATTTGAAATTGGAGAATCCTCTAGAATTGGGATTGATTATGCTGAGGAAGCTAAGCATTACCCTTGGAGATTTTTTGTTTCGGGAAATCCATATGTATCTAAATAAGTAAAATGTGGTAAAATTATAATATACTAAAATATTTAATTTTTATAGATAAAGGGATGGGTGGAATTTATGAATATACTGTATTATGATTGCTTTTCAGGAATCAGTGGAGATATGAATTTAGCGGCTATGATGGATTTAGGAGTTCCTAAAGAATATCTTGTAGAAGAACTTAAGAAACTTGATATAAATGATGAATATGAATTAAATATAACTAAGGAAGTTAAAAATGGAATATCAGGAACCAAGGTAAATGTGGATTTAAACTCTCATCACCATCATGATGAACATAATCACCATCATCATAGAAATTTAAGGGATATAGAAGATATAATAAAAAATAGTGATCTTAAAGAGAAAGTAAAAAACTTAAGTTTAAATATATTTAAGATAGTAGCAGAAGCAGAAGCTAAAGTTCATAATAAGGAATTATATGAAGTTCATTTTCATGAAGTTGGAGCAACAGATTCTATTATAGATATTGTTGGAGCAGCAATATGCTGTGATTACTTAGATGTGGAAGAAATATTTTGTTCTACTGTAGAGGTAGGTAGTGGATTTGTTCATTGCGCTCATGGAGTGCTGCCAATACCTGCGCCAGCCACGGTAGAAATACTTAAGGATGTACCAATAAGAAAGGGAAGTGTGCCTTTTGAAGCAACTACCCCAACTGGAGCTGCCATATTAAAAGCTTTAGTAAAACAGTTTACAGATAGAGAGGAATTTAAGATATTAAAGGTTGGTTATGGCATAGGATGCAAGGATTTTGATAAAATACCTAATGTACTTAGAGTATTTATTGCTGAAAAGGAAGAAAAAAAAAACAGTGTTTTGTAACTGAATGTAATATAGACGATATGAGTTCAGAGATTTATCCATATGTAATAGATAGGCTTTTAAGCTCTGGAGCTCAAGATGTATATTTAACTCCTATAGTTATGAAAAAGGGAAGACCAGCTATAAAGCTATCTGTATTACATACAGAAGAAAAAGAAAAAAGTATCACAGATATATTGTTTAATGAAACAACAACTATAGGATTTAGAAAATACAAGGTAGAAAAGAGTATCTTAGATAGAGATATAAAAAGTATAAGCACTTCTTATGGAGAAATAAAAGTAAAAGCATGTTATATTGATGGAGATTTAGTTAAATACAAGCCTGAATTTGAGGATATAAAAGCAATTGCTTTAGAGAGAAGTATACCTTTTATAACATTATACGAGGATATAAAAATGGAAATAGAAAATTTGAAAGTATGGGGTGAATAAATTGTATAATGAGAAGTATGAAGAACTTAAAAACTATATAAAATCTCTTAAAAAGATTACAGTTGCCTTTTCTGGAGGAGTAGATAGTACTTTTTTATTAAAGGTTTGCCAAGATGCAATAGGTAAGGACGTTATTGCCATAACTGTAAAGGCACCATATATACCTGATAGAGAAATAAAAGAAGTAGAAAGTATAATAAAAGAGTTAAAAATAGAACATTATTTCTTAGAGTTTCCTATGCTAGAAGAGATAAAGTATAATCCTGAAGATAGGTGCTATATATGTAAGACACATGTATTTAGTAAAATAAAAGAATTTTCAAATAGAATGGGAATAGATTATGTAGTAGATGGAAGCAATTTAGATGATACAAAGGATTATAGACCAGGGATGAGAGCCCTTAAGGAACTTAATATAAAAAGTCCATTATTAGAATGTAAACTTACTAAAAAGGATATAAGAGAAATATCTAAAGAATTAGGGCTTATTACTTGGGACAAGCCATCCTATGCTTGTTTATTATCTAGGATTCCTTATGGGGAAGAAATAAAATTAGAAGAGCTTAATAAAATTGAAAAGGGAGAAAATTATTTAGCTGAAGCTGGTTTTAAGGGTGCACGTATAAGAAGTTATGGAGATTTAGCTCGTATAGAAGTATATAATGAACAAATAAATAACCTTTTAGATAAGGACGTAAGAAAAAGTATAATAGAAGGTTTAAAGAATGTAGGTTATAAATATGTGACATTAGATTTAGAAGGATATAGAACAGGAAGCATGAATGTAAATATAAAAGGTGGCATGGATAATGAATGAAAGGGAGTTAAGGGAACTTCTTTTAAAGGTTAAAGAAGATAATTTAGGGATAGATGAGGCATTAAATGAATTAAAGGAACTGCCATTTAAGGACTTAGGTTTTGCAAACATAGATAATCATAGAGAACTTAGAGTAGGCTACCCAGAGGTAATATATTGTGCAGGAAAGACTGTAGAGCAAGTAAAAAGCATAGTAGAATTTATGATGACAAGGGGAAATAATATACTAGCTACAAGGGCTACAGAGGAAATGTATATAGAAGTAAAACATATATGTGACAAAGCTCAGTATTTCAAGGAGGCAAAAATAATAAGAATTATGCAAACTGAGGTAAAAAGGAGCTCAAGCTATATAGCTGTAGTTACTGCAGGAACCTCTGACATACCTGTATCTGAAGAAGCGGCCATAACTGCAGAAACCTTTGGAAATGAAGTAAAAAGAATATATGATGTAGGGGTTGCCGGGATACACCGATTGTTTAATAGATTGGATGATATAAGAGGAGCAAAGGTAGTTATTGTAGTGGCAGGAATGGAAGGCGCTTTAGCTAGTGTAATAGGTGGCCTTGTAGATAAACCAGTTATTGCAGTTCCAACAAGTGTAGGATACGGGGCAAATTTTAATGGACTATCTGCACTTTTATGTATGCTTAACAGTTGTGCAAGCGGAGTTACTGTAGTGAACATAGATAATGGGTTTGGAGCAGGATATTCCGCAAGTATTATTAATAAATTGGGTGATAAAGATATATAATTCATGATTTATGGAGAGGATAACTCTAGATATAAGGAATACTTATAAGAAGTTCTTAAAAGGATTACAATAAAATGTATGCTTTCTAAAGGATATGAAATAGGCGGCATGGATATATTAATAAATGGAAGTATCGATAAAGTGCACTTAATAAAAATAAGTGAAGAATCAGGAAGTAATTTTAGCGTATTAATGAAAGTGTTAAAGAAATTATAAATTAAAAGGGTTGTAAAAGGTGATGTAAATATGAAAAGATATAAGAGATTCATTTCACTTTTTCTAATTCTTATATTTTTTATTAGTGTTTCTTCTTGTAAAGGTATAGGTGAATCTAATTCTCCTAAAAACATACGGGGTGTAATAAATATATGGTGTAGCGAAGAATATGAAGCTAGCATGAAGTTTGTGGCACAAGCTTTTAAAAAGGTATATCCTAAAGCTACTATAAACATAAAATTAGTTAGTAGGAAAGACTTAAATATAGAAGATAAGCTGCAAAATGAGGCTCATATATTTATGATACAAGATAGGGACACTCCTTACTATCTAAAAAAATATAAGGATGACTTGAGAAATGTAACTAGTATAGTAAGTAGTCGTAAGAACTTATTTAAAAAGGAAACCTTGAGTAATATATCTCTTAATGAAAAGATATATGCTGTACCTATAGAAAGCAATCCATATGTTATGGTTTATAGAAAAGATATATTTTCTAAGTATAAAATTAAAATAGAGGACATAAATACCTGGAATGATTACATAAATGAATATGAAAGGCTTAAAAAGGATTCTAAAATATCATATAGTTTTTTATCTGGAAACTCCATTGATTACTATGAGATGTTCTTAAGCCAATTAAATAAGGTATTGATAGACTCAAATAATAATATGTATATATCATCAGCTGAATCCATGAAGTCAATTAACTTGATAAGAGAGTTAAGAAAAATGGGAATTTTAAAGGACGATAAACAGAGGTTTTCCTTAAACTCCATAAAATCTGGCAAGGTAGTATCGTTTATTGCAAATTATAAAGAACTTAAGATATTAGAGGAAAGTGTTCCTGAGCTCAAGGGAAAGTTTCAAATTGCGGCGATGCCTTCATTTGAAGCTGGTGGAAATAAGTTTGTGTCTATCAATGGAAATAATCTAATTGCATTAGATAACAGTAAGTATAATAATTTAATTGATGGATTTTTTGAATTCTTATTAGACAATGAAAAATTGCAGCTTGATTTATTTGCGCAATACTCTATATTTCCATGTAATTTAAATATTCAACAAAGCAAGGCCGTATTAAATCCCGTAGAATACTTTGGAGCAGATAAGGCATGGCAATTTTTAAGTAATGTACAAAAGCAATCGTTTTATAATCCGTATGGTGCTAACTATCCTTATATAAAAGATGAATTCGAAAAGCATATATATGACATTATAAAACAAAAGAAAAACTTAAAAGAAAATACTTTAGATGTTGAGAAAGAATTAAAGGAAAAGCTTAAAGATACTGGGTTCTAAATCTTAAGAACCCAGTATTTTTTTATAAGCATTCAATGTAGCTAAGGCTGTATTATGCCAAGAAAATAACTTAGATTGTTTTAATCCTTTTTCACTTAATTCATTTAAAATGCTTTCACTGGACAGTGTTGTTAATAAGGCAGCTTCTAATTCTTGCCTATTTAGGGGATTTATAAGTATTCCTGCATCTCTAACAACTTCAGGAATAGAGGAAATATTAGAGGCTATAACGGGAGTGCCGCAGCTCATTGCCTCTAAAGGAGGGAGTCCAAAACCTTCATATAAAGAGGGATATACAAAAACATCAGAGGCATTATAAAACCAAGGAAGATGCTCTTCTGGTATAAATCCAGTAAACTTTATTCTTGAATATATTTCTTGGGTTTGACTTAAATTAAATAACTCTTCTAGGTTATCTTTATTTGCACCTGTAATAACTAGTGAATATTCCTTAGGTAAATCATTATATACTTTAGAAAATGCAAGTATAAGGGATTTAACGTTTTTCCTTGGGCTGAAGCCCCCTATATATAATATAAATGGGTTAGTTATGTTATAAGTTTTTTCAAGAGCCTGCCTGCACTTTTCTTTGTCTAAAGGTGTATATTTTTTGTCTGCAGCTAAGGGGGTAACATAAACTTTACTTTCATCAATGGGGAAAAATCTAAGTATGTCTTTTTTGGAGTATTCGGATACAGTAAGTATGCCGTCGCTTAATTCTACAAGCTTTGGTAGAGAAGATAAAAACTTGTTTAAATATCCATCCCCAACAGTCTCAGGCATTATATATGGAATTAAATCATGAATAGTGATTACCTTTTTACAAGAAATGCTTTCATCTAAGCCTATACCATTTTGAGGTACATGAAATAAATCTATACCTTCTCTTCTTGAATTTTCACCAAAGTAATATTTTTCAAAGAAACTTTTATGTTTTTTAGAGCTAAGTATTATATGAGAATTATCTCTTTTAAATTCATCATAGTTTTTTCCCCACCAATAAATAAAAAATTCATTTTCTTTATCTAAGTTGATCATATTTTTAACTAAATTTTCAGTATATGTTCCTATACCTGTGCCATTATACCAACTTATACCTCTTCCATCAATGGCTATTTTCATACATCTACCTCCTGTTAAAGCTTATAGATTGAAATTATGTGTATATATATTATTAATATTATTAAAATACGAAAATGTGCCTTATAAGCTAAAATAAACCTATATTATATGTATGTCACCTCAAAGCCATATAATTCATATAATAAAAATATAAGTATGCATATTATGAGGAGGCTGTATGAACATAGACAATGTAAAACAAGTTGTACAAGATAAATATAATTTAGATGTATTAGACATGACAAAGATAAAAAATGTATACAAAATATCAGGGGAAGAGGGAGATTACTGCTTGAAGGTTATAAATTATAATCTTTCTCGTTTTTTATTTGTAATTGGAGCTATAAAGCATCTACAAAATAAAAAATTTAAGAGCACTCCTACAATAATAAAAAACAAGGATGGAGGTGAGTATGTACAAATAGGTTCTTATTTTGCATATTTAACTCCTTGGATAAATGCAAGGGAATGTAACTATAGTAATCCATTAGATGTTATGGCAGCTGCATCAAAACTTGCAGATCTTCATAAAAAAAGCTTGGGGTTTATAGTGGATAAAAAAATGGAAGTAAGAACAGGATGGTTTAATTGGTCCAGAGATTTTTTAAAGAAAAAAGGAGATTTATTAAAATTTAAAGATGCAATACTTTCAAAAGCTCAAAGAACAGAATTTGATAATTTATATTTGGAATCCATGGAAGAGGAACTGGGAAGAATAGATAAAACATTAGGAAACCTATCAAATACCAAATATCTTTCAAAGATGGTATCAGAATATAAGCTCAAGGGCTTTTGTCATCATGATTATGCTCATCATAATGTGCTCATAGAAGAAAGTGGAGATATAGATATAATTGATTTTGACTACTGCCTTTTAGATACCCACCTGCATGATTTAAGTAGTTTAATTATAAGGGTTATGAAAAATGGAAAGTGGGATGTGGATAATGCAAAGCTTATATTAGACTCTTATAATGGTGTATACGCATTAGATAATGATGATATTCCAATTATGGCAGTCTTAATAGAATTTCCTCAAGCTTATTGGCAATTGGGGATACAATATTATGAGGAAAAACAACCTTGGGGAGAGGAATTTTTTATTAATAAGCTTATTAAAATATATGAAGATAAGGACTATAGGCAAGATTTTGTAGATGAATTTAAATCTATAAGTTATAAGTAGAACTGGAGGTGGAATAAATAATATGATGACTATAGTTACATTTGAACAATATTTAAAGGATAAAAATATAGATGTAGTAGACAAATTTAGTTATGCTAGTATAGCTATAAATGAAGAGAACTTGATAAAACAAATGAAGATTATAGATGAATTTCACAAAAGAACTATAGGAGGGCAAGTAATTTTTAAAAATAGATTAGAAAATAATATAGGAAAGCTTGTAGAAGATTTTAAGGTAGGACTTAAAAAGTTAAAAAGAGAAGAACAAGTATTAAAATCAAAAGGGGTAGAAAATAAATTTGAAATGCTTCTTTTAAATAACGTAGAACTCTATATAGAAAGAGGAGAGAAGTCGATTAAAACTATTTATGAAAATGGCTACTTGGATCTTATAAGAAGAAGCATGAAAAATAAGGAGATATGTATAGGGACTGAAGATTTTATAAATTTAACGGAAGATAATATCTTACAAATAAAAAATCTAAATAAGTGTAGTTATGATATGGTGGAAATAGATTGCTTTTATTTACTTCGAAAGTATAAGAAAAAAAAATATGAGTTGGATTATCAAAAGCTTATAAGAGAGTTTTGTTCTATAGAATTCTTAATGAACGATAGCTATAGTTTTATTGCTGGACTCCTGTCCTATCCTTATGATTTTGTAAGAATATGTACTAGATATAGAAAAAAGGACTTAACCCCAGAAGAATGTTTTGAAAAGTTAGTAAGGGCTATGAGGCAGGATGGAGATAGCTTAATATAGGGGGGATATTAATGGAAGTATATGATGAAAAATTATATCTTTGTGGATATGCGCTAGATACTGAATTATTTAATAAGTTTGATGTAGAAATATATGATATATATCCACTTAGAAGCGTATTTTTTGTAAGTACAAATAAAGGAAATAAGATATTAAAGAAAATAGATTACAGTATGGAAGAGCTAACATTTATATATAATGGTTTGGAATATATAAAGAAAAAGTTTAGTAGGGTAATGAATTTTCATCAAAGTAAAGATGGAGAAATATTTATAAGTTTTGAGGGTCAGGTTTATTGCTTAATAGATTTGGTAGAGGGAATGGAATGTGATTTTAATAATCCCATAGATATCTCTATTGCAGCACGGGGATTGGCAGAAATGCATTCAGCATCGGAAGGATTTAGGTGTAAGCTTGTAGGTAAAGATAACAATGGAAAACTTATCGATAACTTTAAAAGAAGAATAGATGAAATGAAGTTTTTTAAGAGAATTGCTGAAATGCATGAAAATAAAAATGAATTTGATATTAACTTTTTAAAGTATGTTGATTTTTATATAAAAGAAATTGAAGAGAGTATAGAAATACTTGAAGGTTCTTGTTACTACAAGCTTTGCAGTGAAGAAGATAAGAAAGTTTTATGTCATCATGATTTAGCGTATCACAATATTATAATAAAGGATAACGAGGCCTACTTCATAGACTTTGATTATGCTATGATAGATTTAAAAGTACATGACTTAGCAAACTTCACATTAAAGGTAATTAAAGATTTTGCTTTTGATTTAGAAAAGGCTAAGGTTATACTAAATGAATACATGAGCATAAACCCAATTGAAAGTAGAGAACTAAAAGTATTATATGGGATTTTAAAATTTCCTGAAGAGATATATTCTATTTGTAGAGATTACTATGGAAGAAGAAAAAGCTGGACTAATGAAGTGTTTATTGATAGATTAAATAAGAAAATAGAGAAGGAAGAATTTAGGCAGGAATTTTTAAATGAATTTAAAGCTGTGTGTCTAGTTTAATAGACACACAGCTTTTTAACTATTAAGTATTTTACTATATGCAATCATAGTATTGTGTGCAGTAGAGTCCCAGGTAAGTTCAGAGGAACGTACAAGCCCTTTCAAAATAAGTTTTTCACGGAGATTATCATCCATTAGCCCCTTGGAAATAGAATGAAATAGGTCGTCTATATTGTTAGGGTCTATAAGTAGTGCAGCATCCTTAACTACCTCAGGTATAGAGGTAAGGTTTGAAGCCACAACTGGTACACCACATGCCATAGCTTCCAGGGGGGGAAGTCCAAAACCTTCATAAAAGGATGGATATACAAAGAGTTTTGCTGCATTATAAAAATAAGGCATATGATCTATGGAAATAAATCCGGGAAATATTACCTTATCTTCTATATGAAGTTGTTCGCAGCGCTTTTTATATATTTCATAAGACTTACCTTTCTTGCCTGCAATGACAAGCTTTATATCCTTTTTATAGTGGGCGATAACCTTACTAAATGATTCAATAAGACCTATTATATTTTTACGAGGGCTAAAACCTCCTACGTATAAGATAAAGTCGTTATTTATTCCGTAAAAGTCTTTTACTACTTGTTTACTAACAAGCTTATCTATAGGCCTATAAATATCCTCACTAGCTAAATAAGTAACAAATATTTTTTCTCTTGGAAAATTAAATGCTTTTATAATATCTTCCTTTGAAAAATTAGATACTGTTATTATACCATCACACATTGATACTATTTCAGGTAGTTTTTCTTGAAATAACTTTAGATAACCTTCACTAGTAGTTTCTGGCATTCTATAAGGTATAACATCATGAAGTGTTATCATTAGGGGGCACTTTTTTTCCTCAGGACTTCCGATGCCGTTTTGTGGAACATGATAAAGATCTACTTCATTAGATTTTAGTATATTTGGGATGTTAACCTCGTCCCAGAAATTGTTTTTGCAGTTTTCTGTAATGTTTTTTATTGAAAAATTAGAGTTAAAATTAATATCATATTTAGAGTTTTGAGGCATAAAAACCATATAATCATTTAGGGAGTCAACCTTATTTACATAGTTTATAAGCTGATATGTGTAAGTACCTATGCCCGTTCCTCTATACCATTGAGAAGCCCTTCCGTCTATACCTATCTTCATACGAACTAACCTTCCTTATAGTGGTTATATTTTATTATATTAGACATGGATTGAAAGTGTTAATAAAAGTTCTTATATAAAAATCATATGATGGATATTATACAATTTATACATTAATTTAACTTCTAAATAATATGTTTATTTCATATAAATTATAAGGAGGTGATTACTATGATGAGAGAATTTGAAATAGAAAGGCAGTTCGACATTAAAATTGAAAGCCTTAAACCAAATAGAGGAGTTTATTTAGTAAAAACAAATAAAGGTATCAAATGTCTAAAGAAAATAAATTACGGGGTGCAAAAATTATTGTTTGTATATGGAGCAAAGGAACATCTTATAAACAAGGGATTTAGTGGAGTAGATAGATATTGCCTTAATGTAGATGGGAATCCATATGCTCTAGTAAATGAGGACATATACACATTATCTGAATGGATTGATGGACGAGAAGCAGATTTTAGAAACAAGGAAGACCTCTATATAGCAGCTCAAAAGCTTGCATATATGCATATTGTTTCCAAAGGATATGAACCTCCAGAAAATAGCAAACTTAAAAGTGATTTAGGAAGATGGCCTCACCTTATGGAGAAAAGGGTTAGATCTTTTGAAAAAATGAGGGACATGACTCGTAAAAGAAGTAATAAAAATAGCTTTGAAATGAATTATCTAAAGACAATCCAGTTTTATAAAGACTTAGGTAAAAGAGCAATGAAGGTATTAAATTCATCTAATTATATGGAGATTTGCAGAATAACAGAAGAAGAAAAGGCATTTTGTCACCATGATTATACTTATCATAATATAATAATAGATAATACTAATGATGTAAATGTCATAGATTTCGATTACTGTAAGAGGGAAGTAAGGGTGTATGATATTTCTTCCTTTATAATAAAGGTTCTTAAAAGAGTTGAATGGAATATAGAATATGCACATTTAATTATAAGTGCTTATAATGAGATAAGTCCATTGTCTACAGATGAGTATAAGGTATTATTTGCCTTTTTATTATTCCCACAAAGGTTTTGGAGACTTTGTAATAGATATTATTACAATGAAGTTAATTGGCCAACCAATACCTTTAATAATAAAATGGAGGAATTAATAGCTGAACAGGATTTATATATTAATTTTATTGATGAATTTAAAAAATACTATAATCAAGAGGAATAGTAATTAAGGCATGTATTACTTATAAAAAGTAGTACATGCCAATAATTTTGCACTTAACTAAGGAAACATACATATTATATATAATGAAATTAAGGGTGTATGGAGATGTTTTTATTGAAGATAGGAGATATAGTAGTAAGAAAGTCCTATGGAAAAGATATTACATTTAAGATAATAAATATAAAAGAAACAGAAGATGGAGAAATATATACACTTAAAGGAATAAATCTTAGAATAATAGCGGATTCAGTAGAAGAGGATTTGGAAGTAGTGGCTGAAGAAGATACAAAGCAGGAACAAGTTTTTAGCAGAAAAGTAAATTCATCAATAAAAAAGATTCTTTTAGGTAGAACAGGAAAAGATCTTTATAGAAGAGAGTTTAAAGTGATAAAAGGCAATAATAATGAACTGTCTTTTGGAAGGCCAGGGAAAATACTTCATGTTGATGGAGATTCAGAGTACCTAGATGTATGTTTAAAGGTGTATAAGCAATTAGGATTAGATGTTATCGGAAGAGTGATTGCAGAAAAGGATCAACCTTCACAGGTGCTTCAGCTAGTAAAGACAGTAAAGCCCGATATTGTAGTTATAACAGGTCATGACGCAGTAACTAAAGGAACAAGAGATTATATAGACATAAATAACTATAGAAACTCTAAGTATTATGTTGAAACTGTATCTGAGCTTAGAAATTATGAACCAGGGTATGATAATTTAGTTATCTTTGCAGGAGCATGTCAGTCTAATTATGAAGCTCTTTTAGACGCAGGTGCTAATTTTGCAAGTTCGCCTAATCGAGTTTTAATACATTGCCTTGATCCTGTATTTCTATGTGAAAAAATAGCATACACAAATATAGAAAAAGTGGTATCTATACCTGAAGCATTAGAAAATACCATTACAGGAGTAAAGGGGATAGGTGGGCTTCAAACAAGAGGAAAATATAGAGAGGGATTTCCAAAATCACAGTATTTAAAATAATTAAACATAAAGAAATCTTATGAAATGTAATAGAGATATGCAAAGAATTCTCATGCATATCTTTATTACATTTTTATGAATAATGCCAAACTAGTGAGGGAATACTATATGAGGATTAAGTCGAAAAGGAATAATATATGTATACGTTTTAAAAATAGCATAGTTTACAAAAAATTAATATTGACAAAGTATAAAAATCAAGATAAAATTATAAGTTTATTGACAAAAATGAAGCTATGTTATATAATGTATTATGTAGAAAGAGGGTGTTTAGTGTGGAAAGAGGAAATGTATTGGCTTCTATAAAAAAAGATATAGAAAACCATGTAGGGGAAAGCGTAACACTAAAGGCTAACGGAGGCAGAAGAAGAACTTTTGTTAACAAAGGCACTATTGAAAAAACTTACCCTAGCATCTTTGTAGTAAGGTTAGACAGTGACGCCCAGAGGACAGTGACTTACAGTTATTCAGATGTATTGACAAAGACAGTTCAATTGGTTTATGCATAATAAAACACATAATAAAAGAGCAGTGATAATATCGCTGCTTTGTTTTTTTGTCTGCATATAAAAAAGAAAGATGGCTTTTCCATCTTTCGACTATGGTATAAAAGGGTATTGAGAATTTATGAGAGGTTATATGGTCAACAACTAATTTTATAATACGCCAAAATAAGATATATGTCAACAATTATTAAGAAATTTTCAAAAAAATATAGATGTAAAACATAAAAAAATGACGAAATATGTATATTAATGCTTGATAAAAACCTCGTTTGTGTAAGAAACTAAATAATTAAAAATTATCATATTTATTACCAATCTACTATATATATAGATAGTAGGTTTATAATAGGGGGGAATATGATTATGTCTATAGAGTTGATAAGAGAAAATATAGAATGCGAACAGCTCCTAGGGGAAAATATGGCGGATACAATAGTTAAAGGAGAGTATGTTATACCTGATACCCATCCAGATGTAGTGGAAATACTGACTGTAGAGTCAAAGCCTGTTATAACTAATAAAGAAGTGCAGCAGGATAAGATTTTAGTAGAAGGTGAGGTAAAGCATAATGTAATTTATAAGGCTCGCGAAGATGAAAAGCTTGGCATACACAATGTGACTTACAACAATAAATTCTCTAATCAAATAGAGTTAAAAGGTGCAGAACATAGAATGGATTGTGATGTTGAGTGTTACGTTGAACACATGGGATGCAACATACTAAATGAAAGAAAGGTAATGGTAGAAGGCATAGTAAAATTAAAAGCTGAAGTGTATAAAAATAATAACTTTCAAATAGTTAAGGATGTTGATGGAGATAAAAATGTTCAAATGTTAAAAAATACTTCTAAAATAGATAAAATTGTGGGAACTATAAAGGGTAACTTAGAAGCAGATATAAATTTAGCGGTTCCTGCAGATAAGCCTCAAATAGGTAATGTGTTAAAAACCAATATAAATCTAAAAAAGAAAAATATAAATATTATGGAGAATAAAATAAACGTAGAAGCTAATGCTGTTTTGTATGTTTTATATAGGGGTAAGGATACAACAGATATAGCTTGCTTAGAAAAAGAAGTGGTATTAAATAACGAATTTGAATTTGATGGAATCAATCCACTTATGGAGGGATTTACTGAATTTAATGTAGAGCCAGTAGAAATTGAAGTAAAGGAAGATGAAGCTGCGGAAAATAGAGTAGTTGAAGCAAAGGTTAATGTTAAAACATCTACAAAGGTTCTTAATAAAGAACAGATGGATGTTCTAGAGGACATATATTCACCTGATGCAATATTAAACATGAAAAAAGAAAGCTATGAACTTAATGACATGGTTGGAAATGTTAATACAGAAACAGTAGTTAAGGGAGATATTGAAATAGATAAAGAGTCTCCAAAGCCTGTTGAAGTAATTATGGCTAGTGGAAATGTATGTATTACTGATAAGAAAGTAATGGAGGAAAAGGTAGCAGTAGAAGGTGTAGTTAGGGCAGAAGTAATGTACAAGGTAGATGATGAAAATAAGTCTGTTGAAAATATAAGAGAAGAACTTCCATTTAGTGCTACAGTAGATATTTCAGGGTGTAAGCTTGATATGCAGGCTATAGCAAAGGCGCTTTTAGAGAATTTAGAAGCTTCTATAGAAGCTGGGAATATAGCCATAAAGGCGCTAATAGAATTGAATGTAAGAGTAAATGCGCCAGTTAATAAAGAATTCTTAGTAGAACTTGAATCCGTAGAAGATGAAGTTACAAAGAAAAAGTGCAGCATTACAATATATATTGTTCAAAAGGAAGATACATTATGGAAAATAGCTAAGAAGTATTTTACAACTATGGATGATTTAATGAAAATGAATGGTATTGACTCACCGGATATGGTTAAGCCAGGTGAAAAACTATTGATACCTGGAAGATTAGTATTCTGATAATAAATTATTTAAAACACAGCATGTTCTGTATTTGTACAGGAGGATGTTGTGTTTTTTTATTTTGCATGAATAAGTGGGTTTAAATTGGGAAAAATAAAAAATACCTGCGGAAAGAGGTGTTGAGTTTTGGAGGAAAGAATAAAAAGCAATTTAATAATAATAGGAGGAGCAGAGGATAAAGAAGGCGATAAGAATATATTAAAAGAAGTTTGTTCTCATATTGATAAGGATAAGGATGAATTGCTTATAGCAACAGTGGCATCAGGAGTACCAGAAGAATTAGGGGATCAATATAAATACATATTTTCTGGATTAGGGGTAAAGAATATAGCAATATTGAATGTTAAGGAAAGAAAAGATGCTTATGATGATTATCATGTGAATTTAATTTCAAGAGCTTCCATAGTATTTTTTACAGGTGGAGATCAATTAAGAATAACCAGTCTAATTGGAGGTACTCCTTTGTATAGAATGATGAAAAAGAGGTATGAAGAAGGGTGTATGTTTGTAGGGACTTCTGCAGGGGCTTCTGTTATGAGTGATACTATGATTGTGACAGGTCCTGAGGAAGAATCTCCAAGAAAATGTACTTTAAAAATGGCTCCTGGACTGGGTCTTATAAAAGGTGTAATAATAGATCAGCATTTTGCTCAAAGGGGAAGGATTGGAAGATTATTAGTAGGAATATCTGAAAATCCTGAAAGTATAGGAATTGGTATTGATGAAGATACTGCTATTATAGTTAATAGAGAAGCTCAATTTAGTGTAATAGGTTCTGGGGCTGTATATGTAATTGATGGAAGTGAAATTACTAAAACCAATGTTTCTGAGCAAAATCCAGATGAAATATTATCTATATGTAATATTAAAATGCACATATTAAAAAAAGATGATAAATATGATTTAAATAGGAGGACACCTTAGAAAATGAAAGTAATAGAGATAGCTTGGTATGAAGGTAGAAATATCTATAGTCATAGGCCTTGTATAAAATTAGATTTAGATTTAGAAGGATATAGTGATGTTCCAAGCAATAAGATAGAAAATTTTAATAGTGGATTGCTACAAATTTTGCCTGAATTAAGGGAACATAGATGTGGCATAGATGAAGAAGGTGGATTCGTAAAAAGATTAAATGAAGGTACATATCTAGCACATATTTGTGAACATATGATACTTGCTATTCAAAATAAATTAGGCATAGAGGCTAAATATGGAAAGGCAAGAGAAGTAAATGGGGACCACTATTACATAATTTATGAATATAAATATAAAAAGACAGGTATAGATACAGGTAAACTTGCAGTATCATTGATAAATTCACTTATAAAAAATGAAGATATTAATATGGATAAAGATATTAATAAGTTAAAGAATACTCTGATATCTGAAGAACTAGGGCCGAGTACACTTGCTATTTTAGAAGAAGCTAAAAAAAGAGGTATTCCTGCAATTAGATTGAATGAGGGTAGTGTATTTCAGTTAGGTTATGGCAGCACTTCTAAGTTAATAGAAGCTACTGTAAGCAGCAATACTGGATGCATTCCGGTGGATATTGCATGTGACAAGCTACTTACAAAAAATATCCTTCAAAGACAATGCATTCCGGTAGCAGATGGGGAAGAGGTGAAGAGTCCTATTCAAATGCTTATGCTTGCAGATAGAATAGGATTTCCAGTAGTATTAAAGCCTAGATTTGGCAATCAAGGCAAGGGAGTTTTGGTGAACCTAAGAAATGAGCAAGAATTAATAAAAGCATATAAGACTATAATTAAGGAATACAAGGAAATAATTATAGAAAAATATGTTGTAGGAAAAGACTATAGGGTTTGCGTGGTAGATGGTAAGGTAGTAGCAGTATCAGAAAGAATACCACCATATGTAACTGGAGATGGGAAGAGTACTATAGAACAGCTTATTGAGAAATTAAACAAAGATCCAAGAAGAGGAGAGGGACATGAAAAACCTCTAACTAAAATAAAGATAAATGATGAGCTAATAAACTATATATCAAAAAATTCATATTATCTAGAATCAATACCTGAAGAGGGAGAGAAAATATCGCTAAGAGAAAATGCTAATTTATCAACAGGGGGAGTAGCGGTGGATTACACCGATTCTATATGTGATGAGAATATAGATATATGTGTTAGAGCGGCAAAGGCTGTAGGTTTAGATATATGTGGTATAGATGTGTGCTGTACAGATATAAGTAAACCTATAGATGGTGTGATTATAGAAATAAATGCTGCACCAGGAATAAGAATGCATGAAATTCCATATGAGGGACAGCAAAGAAATGTATCAGGGGCTATAATCGATATGTTGTTTAAAAATGTAGAAAATCAAATTCCTGTTGTATCAGTTACAGGAACTAATGGAAAAACTACAACAACAAGATTAATATCTTATGTTTTATCCTTAGTGGGACATAGAACTGGAATGACTACTACAGGAGGAATATATGTAAACAATAAATGTATTAGTAAGGGAGATACAACTGGATATAATAGTGCGATGACGGTTCTTCTTAATAAGGATGTAGATGCGGCAGTGCTTGAGACGGCAAGGGGAGGAATAATTAGGAAAGGCCTAGCATATGATTTAGCAGATGTTGGGGTAATAACTAATATAGCATCAGATCATTTAGGGTTAGATGGAATAAATTCTATTGAAGAATTGGCATTTGTAAAATCCCTTGTAGGAGAAGCTGTTAAGGATGATGGCTACGTGGTATTAAATGCAGATGATAAAATGAGTATGAGCATAAGAAGTAGAATAAAAAGTAATATAATATTATTTTCTAAAGATAAGCATAACGAAGATGTATTGCAACATATAAAAAATGGAGGAAAGTCAATTTATATAGAAAATGACTACATTTGTCTAGAAAATAATGAAGGAATGACCCCTATAATCAAAGTAAAGGATATAAAAATTACAGTAGATGGTAAATTAGAATACAATATAGAAAATGCTATGGCTGCTTGTGCAGCACTTATAGGTTTAAATATAGATCTTAAACTTATAAGAAAGGGCATGAAAAATTTTTATCCGGATGAGGAACATAATCCGGGAAGATTTAATATGTATAGGATAAATGATATAACTGTAATATTAGATTATGGGCATAATATAGAAGGATATAAGGCTGTACTAGAAGGTGCAAAAAAACTAAGATGTAAGAGGCTCATAGGAATAATAGGAGTTCCAGGAGATAGAAAAGATGAAAATATATTAAGTTTAGGAAAGATATCGGGAGAAAATTTTGATTATATTTATATAAAAGAGGATGAAGATAGAAGAGGAAGAAAAGTGGGGGAAGTAGCAGAGCTTTTAGAACGAGGCGTACGACAAACTAATTTTAGTACTAAGAATGTAAATGTAGTATTAAATGAAAAAGATGCATTATTAGAAGCAATCAGAAACTCTAGAAAGGGAGATTTGATTATAGTATTCTTTGAAAAGTATGAACCATTATTAGATATTGTAAAAAATGAAATTAATATGAATAAGGACATAAATATTAAAGAAGTGTTAACGTGCGTATAAGCTATAAAATAAAGCAGCATTTTATAAAGGGATGCTGCTTTATTTTATAGCTTTCTTTTAATGGGTATATTATAATAAATTAATAAAAAACTTATACAAAGGGATTGAGGAATTATGAAATTAAAGGCTTATGCAAAAATAAACTTGTTCTTAGATGTTATAGGTAAAAGAGTCGATGGATATCATGATTTGGAAATGATTATGCAAACCGTAGATCTATGGGATGAAGTTGATGTTGAGAAGAGTGATGAGGGAATAGAATTAATCTGTGATAATGCTAATTTACCTAAAGATAAGGGCAATATTGCCTATAGGGCAGCAGAACTATTTATAAGGACTTATAATATAAATAGCGGAGTTAAGATTAAAATAAAAAAGAATATACCTGTAGAGGCGGGTCTTGCAGGGGGAAGTACTGATGGAGCTGCAGTAATTAAGATGCTTAATATAATATTCAATAAAAACTTATCTCAGGAAGAAATGATAAGTTTAGGAATGGAAATAGGTGCAGATGTTCCATTTTGCATAGTTGGAGGAACTGCTAAGTGTGAAGGAGTGGGGGAAATAATAAAGCCTTTAAAACCTTTAAGGGATTGTATTTTAGTGCTGGTTAAACCAAACTTTGGAGTTTCAACAAAAGAAGTATTTAATAAAATAGATAGCAAAATTTATGTTCATCCATCAATAGATAAAATTCTTAAAGGGATTGCTGAAGGAAACTTAACTAAAATAGGAAGTAGCTTAAATAATGTATTAGAGCAAGTAACCGTAGAACAAAATCCTATAATAGGAGACATAAAGGAAATGATTAAATCAAATGGTTCTCTTGGGACTTTGATGAGTGGAAGCGGACCTACAGTATATGGGGTTTTTGATGACTTACATAAAGCGAAAAATTGCTATAAGGAAGCTATAAAAAGTTATGATCAAGTATTTTTGACTAAAACAATTATACCGTAGATATAAAAAAGACTTAGGACTATATTAAGTATGTCCTAAGTCTTTTTATGTATAAATAAGATAATGATTAGAGAAAATAAGTAAAGCAAATTATTTATTTAAGTGAGGTTAACTATGAATATATTATTAGACTTATTGGAGCTATTCGATGGATATTTTTTAATACTTATCTTAATACAAAGTTTTGTATTATACATGTTAGATTATAACTACTTTAAAAGAGAAAATATGTGTAGAGCTACAAGACAATGTAAATCAATATCTTTTGTCAGTACTATAGTTGCTGCAGTACTTTATATAACTAGAATGATATTGCTATAAAGGAGGTGCGGATTATGAAAGAGGAAATAAGAAATAAAATTTACTCCAATTTAGATGAGAATATAGATTACATAAAGAGCTTGCTTAAGGATGTATCTGACATAGTATATAGAGAATTTTACATAGGAGAAAACAAAGCCACATTAATATATATAGATGGTATGGCAGACAAAATTCTTATAAACAATTTCGTGCTTGAGAGTTTAATGTTGGAGAAGACATCTATAAAGGTTGAGGATATTGAGAAAAGATTTCTGACTGTATCTGATATGAGAGAGGAAAAGGACTTAAGTAAAGCTGTAAATTCCATGATGTCTGGAGATACTATGTTATTCATTAATAATTTTACAGCTTGCTATGTTATAGCAACACGTTTTTGGCCAGCTAGAGGGGTATCAGAGCCATCTGGAGAAACTGTTGTCAGAGGTGGTAGAGATGGGTTTACTGAAACTATAAGATTTAATACAGCCCTTGTAAGAAGAAGGATAAGAGACACTCGTCTTAAAGTTATACCTAAAAGTCTAGGAAGTAGATCTAAAACTGATACAGTGATTATGTATATGGAAGATATAGCTGATAAAAATATAGTTGATGAGACTATGAAAAGAATAGAAAGAATAAGTATAGATTCTATACTAGATAGTGGATATGTTGAACAGCTAATAGAAGATAGTAAGTGGTCGATATTTCCTCAAGTACAAAGTACAGAAAGGCCGGATGTAGTAGCAAGCGCATTATATGAAGGAAGGGTAGCAGTATTAGTAGACAATTCACCCTTTGCGTTGATAGTACCTGCAACTTTACCGGTGTTTTTTCAATCTCCAGATGATTATTATCAAAGATGGGCATATGGAAGTATGTTTAGAATTATAAGATTAATTGCAGTATTTATGTCTCTTGTATTGCCAGCATTATATGTAGCAGTAACTTCTTTTCATGTATCCATATCTCCTACAAAACTTGCTTACTTTATTGCAGCCTCTAGGGAAGGTGTGCCTTTTCCAGCATTTGTAGAAACTATTATCATGGAAGTGAGTTTAGCGCTGCTTACGGAATCTACTGTAAGGTTGCCCAAACCTATTGGTTCAACTATAGGTATAGTAGGGGGATTAATTATAGGTCAAGCGGCAGTAAGCGCAGGAATAGTAAGTCCCATAATGATAATAATTATATCAATAACAACTTTAACCAATTTTACAACACCTAATTATGAAGTAGCTATGGCAATACGAATTATAAGATTTTTATTAATTATTGCGGCTTCATTTATAGGTTTATATGGAATAGTATTAGGTCTTATATTGTTATTGATTCATCTTATAAGGCTTAAAAGTTTTGGGATATCGTATTTATCACCACTTGTTAATCCTAATATAAGGGATTTTAAAGATGTATACATAAGATTACCTTGGGATTCATTTAAAGAAAGACCTAAGTATTTAAATACTAAGGATAAAATAAGGCAAAAGTAAAAGGGGTGAGAAAGTGATATGGATAATAAAAAATTCACAACAGGATATGGATTATTTTCTACAATTATAGTTACTTTATTGGGAGTTAATGTATTTTCATATCCTAGAGAACTTGCTGAGATAGTTGGAAATGATGGATGGATATCTATAATTATTAGTGGATTTATAGTATGGCCATTAAGTTATTTAATATATAAAATAATGAAAAATAATTCTTACAAGCACTTTGAGGAAATAATTGAGGGGACCTTTGGGAAAATACTAGGTAAAATAGTAGGACTAAGTTTTGTAATATATAGCGTTGTATTTTCAGCATTTGGTCTCAGAGTATTTGGAGAGGAAATAAAACTATACTTATTGGAAAGGACTCCAATAGAGTTTTTATTCTTAGTAACTATACTGGTTGGAAGTTATTTAATTAGAGCAGAGGTAGATAACTTAGTGAAATTTAATGAAGTTTCATTTTGGCTTATGTTTATACCAATTGGAGTAGTGTTTATGGTGTGTTTATACAATGTGGATTTTACTAATCTATTGCCTGCATTCGATGCTAAACCAATTAAATATATAACTAGTTTAAATACATCGATAATTAGATATGGTGGATTGTCGATACTATTCTTAATTCTTCCTTTGGTAAAAGAGCAAGTAAATACAAAGAAGGCTATAAAAAGAGGAATTATATTTACAACAGTATTTTATTTGATTACCTTTGTTCTTACAGTAGCTACATTCGGGGAAAAACAAGTTTCAATTCTATTATGGCCAGTTGTAAGTATGATAGGAAATATAAATATACCAGGCTCGTTTATAGAAAGATGGGAAGGGATATTTATGAGTATATGGATTATTTTTTATATGACTACCTTTGTAAATCAGTATTATTTTGCTGCGGATATGACAAAAAGGATATTTAATTTAGAGGACATAAAACTAGGGGCAGCGATAATTATACCTTTAACATATCTTGTTGCTCTATATCCTAAAAATGTTCAAGATGTATCTGAAATATCTTCGCTCGTCAGTCCTATATTATTTCTTATAAATATAGTACTGATTCCTCTTGCGCTGCTTATCTTTAAACCTAGAAAAAGGAGGGGGGATATAAATGAGAAGCCGCAATAAGCTTTTATTAACACTTTTATTAAGTATGAGTATATTACTTAATGGTTGTTGGGATAAAGTTGAAATAGATAGAAGATACTTTATTTCTACCATAGGAATAGATATAGGGACAGATATAGGAAAGATAGATGAACTTAAAAAAATAAAGCCTGGAGATCCATTTGCAGAGGTTGATATTAAAAAGCTAAGTGTATCCTACAATTTTCCGGATATAAGTCAGTTGGGACCGCAACAAGGAGGAGTTGCAGAAACAAAGACAATAACTACGGAAGCTTATTCCATGGAGGACGCTATATCTAAAGCTATAGAAAAAAGTAGCAGAAGTATAAGTTTTGCGCACACAGAAATGATTTTGTTAGGAAGTGAGTTTTTTGCACATCCTGATGTAGCAAAGGAAGTTGTGGATTATCTCCAAAGACAACCATCCTTAAATAGGACTATGCTAGTTATTATGACCCTTGGAAAAGTAGAAGATTTCTTGAAATATAAACCTGAGATGGAGAAGAGTTTAGATAACTATCTCCAAGGACTTATAAAAGGGAGCGATAGAAAAATTGGTGTAATACCAATAACCTTGGATGAATTTCTGAATGATTTAATTACATCTGGAAATGTTACTGTTCCTTGTATATCGTTAGATAGAGAAAAGAATGAACTTAAACTTGCAGGAACAGGTATAGTAAAAAATTATAAGATGGTAGATACATTATCAGTGGATATGACTGAAGATATTCAAATTTTACAGGGTAAGCTTAAAAGAGGAAAGAGAGTGGTATATAAGGAAGGTCACCCTATTGATTTTGAAATAGAAGGAATTGAGAAGAAAATAAAAGTTAAGGAAAATGATGATAAATTGGAGTTTGATATTAATTTAAATTTAGAAGGAGAGATTAAAGGATATTATGTTGGAAAGGAAGTGCTTTCTAGAACGTTTATTGAGGAACTAGAAAATAACTTGGGTAAATCATTGAAGAATGAAAACGAAAGGCTTGTAAAAGCACTTCAAAGTAAATACGAATCAGATCTATTGGATCTTAGGGAATATGTTCAAAAGTTTCACCCGTTTATATGGAATAAAGTTAAGGATAATTGGGGTGAGGTATATAAAAGTGCTAAGGTAAATGTAAACTGTGTAGTTAATGTGAGAAGAATAGGTCAAGTAAAATAAAAAAATATAAATAAGTGATTATTTAAAAAAATACTGGTAATAATAGCTAGTACAGTAGGGGAAAAGTTTAGATATATTAGGGGGAAAAAATTATGAAAAAAACTTTTATAGCTATTATTACTATATTTTTAGCATTTATAACTATAAGTATTTATGGATCTGAATTTAAGACAAGCTTTATGCAAAAGCGAATTGCAGACAAGCTTATAAGGTTTCATGTAATAGCAAATAGTGATTTAAATTATGATCAAAAGCTTAAGTTAAAAGTAAGAAATGAAGTGTTAAAATATATGACACCTAAACTCAAAAATTCAAAGAGTATAGATGAATCAAGAAAGATAATAACTGAAAACGATAATGAAATAAGAAAAATATCAGAAAGAGTAATAAAAGAAAGTGGATATAAATACACATTGAACACAACTTTATCCCATGAAAATTTTCCAGTTAAGACTTATGGAAGTATAACCTTGCCAGCAGGAAATTATGAAGCATATAGAATAATAATAGGGGAAGGTAAGGGGCAGAATTGGTGGTGTATTATGTTTCCGCCATTATGCTTTGTAGATATTACAAAAGGAAACATAGCACAAAAGGAAACAGAAAAAGAAATGAAAGCTGTATTTACAGATGAAGAATATAAGTCTGTAGATAATACTGTAAAAAACAATGATACAGATAAAAGCAAGAGAAATAAAGAGAACTCTAAAGATGAAAATAAGATAGTTGTTAAATTTAAGTTATTTGAGCTGATAAAAGAAGTGTTTAATATATGAGTTGAATTTACTTAATTAAAGTATAAGTTAATATTCTAAAATAAAGGTCAATGGCATAATTCGATAGAATTTACCATTGACCTTTATTTTAAAGAACTTTTATCTAGTAGGCTTTTCAATATATCATATAAGTTTTCGCCGACATGTGGGTTTGAAAATTCTCTGCAATTATCTTTCATTTCCTGAAGTTTTGCCTCGTTCGAAATTAGATAATCTATAGCATCTATACAATTCTTGCTTTCGCTTAAGTTTATAGCAAGATTATATTTTAACAGGAACTCTGCATTTTTTTCTTCTTGGCCTGGTATTGGAGAAAATATTGCGAGAGGAACTCCGCATATTAAAGCTTCTGTAACAGTGAGTCCACCAGGTTTGGAAATAAGCAAGTCACAAGCTTGCATATACTTGTTTACATTATCTGTAAAGCCAATGATATAAGTAGGCTTCGTCTGAAAATTATCCCTAATTTTAATGAGTTCATCATATAGCCTTTTGTTCCTACCTGTAACTATTATTATCTGTATGTCTTTATCTAGAAATAAAAGCTTTTTGTATATATTCTCTATTTTACCAATACCTAAGCTGCCTCCCATAATGAGAATGGTCTTTTTATTTGGGGAAAGTCCTATATCTTCTAGAGTTTTTGCAGAATCATATTTTTTAAAAAACTCAGGCTTAATAGGTATTCCTATATTGTATATAGTATCTCTATCTATTCCCTTAGACACCATCTCGTTAGCCATATCTGAATTTGAAACTATATAGGCATCTATATAAGGATGAAGCCAAAAGCTATGACAAGCATAATCAGTTATTACAGAAACTGTTGGTAAGTTTTTCTTATGCTTCATCTTTATAATGGATATCATTTCTGTAGTAAATGCATGAGTAGAAATTAAGATATCCGGTTTAAACTCATCTATAAGAGGTATTAGTTTATAAGTTAATATTTCATTTATTTTAGCACTTAAGTTTGCAATCCCGTAGTCTGATTCAGAATAATCATAAAGCTTGCCAAATAGATTAGGAGATAGTTTTATAGTTTTTAGATATCCTCCTATTACAACTTTATCTATTAAGGGATTTATGTATCTTATTGTATCTATTATTTTTACTTCACTATTATTATCGTAAATATCAATATAGGATTTTACTGCTTCAGCTGCACGTTTATGCCCTCCGCCTGCGGATACTGAAAAAATCAAAGCTTTCATTATCTAAGTATGTCCCCTTCCTGTAAAACTCCTAAAATTAGCAAAAACTCACATTAGATATTGTACACTATTTTAACTAAAAATATAAGTAACTAACAATATGATTTAATAGTTAGATAACTTTATTACAAATACATTATACCACACAAGTAAAGGGGAGTCTTTTAAATTTAGGTAATGAATAACTATAAAGGTTATTACAGATAATAAAAAAGAAATTTATCCAGATAGGAGGTATTGGTATGAAGATAAGAAATAAAAGAGTGTTGTATACAATAATAGTAACACTAATAGTAGTTTTTTCTACTACATTTGCCATATTAATGACGTTGGAAAGAACAGATTATAGAAACTATCTACAAGCAGAGTATAGTAAAAATATGTATGAGCTTATAAACTCTGTGCAAAATATAAGAGTAAATTTGGGTAAGTCAGCTATAGTAGGGTCTAGGGAACAAAGTATAATTGTTTTTGGAGATATATTTAGAAATGCAGCTATTGCTAATGATAAGCTACATTCTTTACCTATAGAACAACAAACGATACAGAACACTAGCAAGTTTTTATCTCAGGTAGGAGATTTTTGTTATTCATTAGGGAAAGCAGCATCTCAGGGTAAAGAGTTAGAGGAAAAGGATTATAATACTATAGAATTGCTTAAAAATAAATCTTTTCAATTAGAAGCATCATTAAATGAAGTTGCAAATGATATTAACAGCGGAAGAGTAAAGTGGGGAGAAATAAGAAAAAAGGTTTCTGGAGTGCTAGCAAAGAATGGTGAAGAAACTATAGTAGAAAAGTTTTCATCTATACAGAAACAAGTAGCACAATATCCTGCCCTAATATATGATGGGCCATTCTCTGATAACGTACAAGACATAAAACCCAGGATAAGTTCGGAAAGGGAAGTTTCAAAAGAAGAAGCACAAGGGGTAGCTGAAAAGGCAATAGGGAAAAATAGAATAGAAAATATAACTTTAAAGGAAGAACAGACAAGAGCAAAGATTCCTACATATTCCTTTGATATAATATTAAAGGGAAGAGATGAAAAGTCTAAAGTAGTATGTGATATAAGTAAGAAAGGTGGGAAAGTAGTATATGTACTAGATTATAGACAAGTGAAAACAGCAAGTATATCTAAGGAAAAGGCAATGGAGTTGGGGAGAAACTATTTGCAAGGGTTAGGATATGATAATATGTATCCAACATATGCATTAAATTATAATAATACCTTAATAGTAAATTATGTTTATAAACAAGGTGATATAATAGTATATCCTGATCAAATAAAAGTTAAAATGGCATTAGATGATGGAAAAATAATAGGTGTAGAGGCGGAAAAGTATCTTATATCACACTTAGAAAAAAGAAATATAGAAAATCCTAAGATTACACAAGAAGTTGCAAAACAAAGGGTTGGAAAAAAATTAAATGTAAAATCTGTAAATCTTACTATTGTGCCAACTGAAGTAAATACAGAGGCATTGTGCTACGAATTTTTAGGAGCATATAATGGAGAAAGCTTTATAGTATATATAAATGCAAATACAGGTTTTGAACAGAGAATAATACAAATAATAAACACTCCTAATGGTGAACTTACTATGTAAAATATAATAAAAAATTATTGATTAAATACATAAAAAAAATTAAACTATTCATAGTGAGTATTTACATTTTTAAATAATATATTAAAATAGTATAGTATGATATTATAATACTCCGATGATGTATATTTTCCAATTATTTTAAGAGGAGATGGAATAATGAATAAAATAGCTATTCTTTTTGGGGGAAAATCAACAGAACATGAGGTATCTAGAGTATCGGCAGCATCAGTACTTAGAAATATAGATAGTTCTAAATATGAAATACGTGTAGTAGGAATTACAAGAGAAGGAAGCTGGTATGAATACCTGGGTTCTATAGATAATATAGAAAGTGGATTATGGGAAAAAGATAATGAAAATAAAAAGGAGAACGCTCAAAATATACTGTTTAATAAAGAAGTTGATGTAGTGTTTCCTGTAATGCATGGTTTATATGGAGAAGATGGAACAATTCAAGGATTATGTAAGCTTGTTGGAATACCTTTTGTAGGACCGGGGGTTCTATCATCATCATTATGTATGGATAAAGTCTATACTAAGTATGTTCTAGAAAACTTCGGAATAAAACAAGCTAATTATGTAGTTGTTACAGAGTATAATTATAATAAAAATAAAGATGAATTAATAGAAAATATAGAAAGCAAGCTTGGATATGATGTGTTTATAAAACCATCTAACAGTGGATCTTCAGTAGGCATAACTAAGGCTCATAATAGACAAGAGCTTATAACTGGTCTAGAAGAAGCCCTAAAGTATGATAGAAAAATACTTGTAGAAGAGGCTTTAAACGCAAGAGAAATAGAAGTAGCTGTACTTGGAAATGATGAACCTCAGGGTGCTGTGCCAGGAGAAATAATACCTGCAAAGGAATTCTATGATTTTGAAGCGAAATATCAAAATGAAGCTTCAAAGCTTTTAATACCAGCTAATTTGTCAGACGAAAAGTTACAAGAAATAAAAGAATTAGCTATAAAAATATATACATTATTGGATTGTCAAGGAATGTCTAGAGTAGATTTTCTAATGGATAAGGAAACAGGAGAAGCTTATTTCAATGAAGTAAACACATTACCTGGATTTACTCAAATAAGTATGTATCCTAAGCTTTGGGAGGCTTCAGGTAAAAAGTATTCACAGCTTATAGATGAATTAATTGAACTTGCAATAGAAAGAAATAATAAATAAAGGGTGATGAATATGACAAGAGCATTAGCGATGATGTCAGGTGGGTTAGATAGTACACTTGCTGCTAAACTAATAAAAGAACAAGGTATAGATGTAATAGGAATATGCTTTAGATCAAATTTCTTTAATGAAAAAAATGCTTTAAGAATGGCAGAACAAATAGAAATACCGTTACATGTAGTAGACTTTTCTGATGATCATTTGAGAATAGTAAAAAATCCTAAGCATGGTTATGGAAAGAATATGAATCCATGTGTGGATTGCCATGCTTTAATGATGACTTATTCCGGAAAACTTTTAGAAGAACTTAATGCAGACTTCATAATAACAGGAGAGGTATTAAATCAAAGGCCTATGTCTCAAAACCGTTCTGCATTAGATATAGTAAAAAATGAATCAGGATATAGTGATAAGATATTAAGACCATTATGTGCTAAGAATTTACTTCCTACAGAAATGGAGCTAAATGGTTTAGTAGATAGAGAAAAGCTTTTAGATATTTCCGGAAGAAGTAGAAAAGTTCAAATGGAACTAGCCGAAAAGTGGGGCGTAGTTGATTATCCATCTCCTGCTGGTGGATGTAAGTTAACAGAACCTAACTATTCTAAGAGATTGAAGGAACTATTGGAATATAATAAAGAACCAAGTTCATCAGAATTATATCTTTTGAGAATAGGTAGACACTTTAGAGTTACACCTAATTGTAAGATAATATCTACCAGAACATTAGATGAAGCAAATTCTATAAAAGAATATTTAAATTATGAAGACTTAATATTTTTTGCTGAAGATTATAATGGATCTATGGTAGTACTTATTGGGAAGCCTACTAATGAGGATATAGAGATGGCAGCTAAGATAACTGCAAGATATTCTAAAGGAAAAGATAATCCTAAGGTGGTAATAAAGTATGGTAATTTTTCTAAAGAATTAAATAATCATATAACTGTTACTCCAGCTACTGATGAAGAAATAAATAAATATATAATATAAGTTTCGTAATAGTTATATGAAGAGGTGGTTGTTCTAATGCTAAAGGAAGTACTTATTACTGTTAAAAGTACTCAGGATAATGATGAAAAAAACTCCATTGAGGTAATTTCTGTTGGTAAATTTGCTAAAATGGAAGGGCTTTATCGTGTAGTATATGAAGAAACTGAAATATCTGGGATGGAAGGTACCACTACTCATTTTAAGATTTACCCTGATGAAAAAAGGATGATTCTTTTGAGAATGGGAAGTACAGACGCTAGAATGGAGTTTGAAAATAGAAAAAAACATGTATGCCTTTATGATACTCCCTATGGTGTTTTAGAAATTGCCATAACAACTAATGATTTGAAAATTGATATAAACGATGATGGAGGAAAAATCCGCATAGATTATGAAATGAGCGTATCGGGTCAAAAGCCTATTCGCACTATTTTGTCCATAGATATAAGACCTCAATAGAATACTCTATTGAGGTTTTTTTATATATAATGGTAAAATAAGGTTTAAAAATAAAAAATATGGGCATTAATGTAAGTAAATATTTAAGGAAGGTAGTTGAATATAAATGAATTATTTTTTTGATAGACATAATAGATATAAAAATATAATAGAGTTTTTATGTCAATATAAAGGCGTAAGTGAAGGAGAACTTTTCAAAATACTAGAGGATGAAGATTGTAAGTATTTGTTAGCCTTGCTATTAAAAAAGTATGAATGTTTAAATCAACAAGAATTTCATGAAAACTTTCCTTCAAGCAAGGTAAATTTTAAAGAATACATGAAGAATGCAGAGGAGAAAATGCTTTTTAATAAAAGAATAAGGGACATGTATTTTGAAGCAGAAGAGCTATTGGATAAGAAAGTGAAATAGTAATATACTAAAAAGAAGGAATTTTATAATATTTATAGAAATGTTATAAATGCTATAATTTTAGTTATTTTAAAATTTTTGGAGATGAAAAAAATGATAAATTCAAATATTACTATAGCTTTAAAAAACCATATGATTAAATATGAGATAAGAGAAATTTCCATATTTAAATTAAGCTCTTTAAAATATGAAGTTGACTCTATTAAAGATGTAAGTATAGAAGATAGGCAAGTATGTTTGGAAATTGTATGCCCACTTTGCGGACGAAATCATCAGTATGAATATAGTATTCAAGAATTTCTGAATTCTAAATTAATAGTAGGTGGATGTAAGGAGATTTATATACCATTATTTTATATAGGAAATCATAAAAAGGTTATAGAAAAGGTTAAGTTATTTAATAGTACTAATAATAAGATTTATGCATTATTATAAAGATATTTAAATACCACTCTAATAATATTAATGCTTAAAGTTTTTCTGGATAAAGTTCATAAAATAGGTTATAATGTTATCGCATGTATCCCTTCGAAGAGTTTCTTTTATTTTCCCAGAGGATTTATTATATATAATTTAATATCACAGGAGGTGTTATTTTTTGTCAAATGTGGAATTAGACAATATGACTGTAAACGAATTAAAGTCTATTGCTAAAGAATTAGGAATAAAAAATATATCTAAATTAAAGAAATCAGAGCTTATAGAGGAGATTAAGAAGGTATCTCCTATGTATATAGAAAAGGACGGAGTAGTATTAAGAGAAAAAATAAGTCCTAAAAGCACAGTAGAGGCTAAATATGAACCGGTGCAGGAACAAGAAAAAGAATACATAAAGCCACAGGAAGTAAGTCCTGAGGAGAAAAAAGAAAAGCTTAAAGAAATGATAAATGAATCAGATACAGCTAAAGGTGTATTAGAGATAATAGAAAATAATAACTATGGATTTTTAAGAGGAAAGAATTATTTAACAGGACCGGACGACATATATGTATCACCATCTCAAATAAGAAGATTTAACTTAAAAACTGGTGACGAAGTACAAGGTAAAGTTAGAACTCCTAAGGAAGGAGAAAAATTTAAGGCCTTATTATATGTAGAAAAAGTAAATGGGGAAAATCCTGAAAGAGCAGTGAGAAGAAAGCCTTTTGAATTATTAACTCCTATTTATCCAAATAAGAGAATAAGACTTGAAACCACAAAAGAAGACCTTTCAGCAAGACTTATGGATATAATATGTCCTATAGGAAAAGGTCAAAGAGGAATTATTGTGGCTCCTCCTAAGGCTGGAAAGACCACTCTTCTTAAAAAGATTGCTCAAAGCATTTCTACTAATCATCCTGAATCTAAGCTCATAGTATTGCTTATTGATGAGAGACCAGAAGAAGTTACTGATATGCAAAGATCTATAAATGGCGAAGTTATATACTCTACCTTTGATGAAGAACCAGAACATCATACAAAGGTGGCATATATGGTTCTAGAAAGAGCTAAGAGAATGGTAGAACAAGGACAAGACGTGATTATACTTTTAGATAGTATAACAAGATTATCAAGAGCATATAACTTGACAATTAATCCAACAGGAAGAACACTTTCAGGTGGTCTTGATCCAGGAGCTTTAATAATGCCTAAAAAGTTCTTTGGTGCTGCAAGAAATATAGAAGAAGGCGGAAGTTTAACTATACTTGCGACAGCTTTGGTGGAGACTGGAAGCAGAATGGATGATATGATATTTGAAGAATTTAAAGGTACTGGTAATATGGAAGTTCACTTAGATAGAAAGCTTCAAGAAAGAAGAATATTCCCAGCTATAGATATCTATAAATCTGGAACAAGAAAAGAAGATTTACTTTTAACAGAAGTAGAGTATGATGCATCATTTAACATAAGAAAGATGTTATATACTGAAAATAACACTCAAAATGTAACAGAACAATTAATTAGCATGTTGTTTAAAACTAAAAATAATGGTGAATTTTTAAATATAATAGGTAAAGAAAAGTTAAATAAATAAAAAAATAAACCCGAATTAATTCGGGTTTATTTATTATAAAAATTATTCTTCGTTCTTTAAGTTGAACTTCTTCATGAACTTATCAACTCTTCCGCCAGCATCAACGATCTTCTGCTTGCCAGTGAAGAATGGATGGCATTTAGAACATATTTCAACCTTTAGTTCTTTTTTAGTAGAACCAGTTGTAAAAGTGTTTCCACATGCACACTTAACTACTGCATCATGATGGTAGTCTGGATGTATGCCTTCTCTCATGTTTTTCACCTCTCTCGTGAATTCTAGACTTTATCGTCCGAATTTTTAACTCCTAAATTATAACACAGTGATTATTTGTAAGTCAATAAAATTTAATTATTTCCTCTTTATTATATTATGCTTCTCTGTTACAATTATACTTGTTTATTAAAGACTGGGGGGATTTCTATGTATGGACCAAAGAATCATGGCTGGATAGAGGTAATTGTAGGGCCGATGTATAGTGGTAAATCAGAAGAACTTATAAGAAGAATACGAAGAGCTAAGATTGCTAAGCAAAAGGTTCAGGTCTTTAAACCTGAAATTGATGATAGATACAGTAAGGAAGATGTAGTTTCTCATTGTGGAGATAAGGAAGATGCCATACCTGTAACAGTTAGCAATCAAATAATCGAATTAATTGATAAAGACGTTCAAGTAATAGCCATAGATGAGATTCAGTTTTTTGATGACAATATAATAGACGTAGTAAATTATTTAGCAAGCATGGATAAAAGAATAATTTGTGCAGGGCTTGATATGGATTTTAAAGGAGAACCTTTTGGACCTATTGCAAAACTTATGGCTGTGGCAGAATTTGTAGATAAAATTCAAGCTATATGTATGAGATGTGGCAACCCAGCTACTAGAACTCAGAGACTTATAAATGGTAAACCAGCGAGTTATGATGAACCTATAGTTCTTGTAGGGGCTAAGGAGTCTTATGAAGCTAGGTGTAGAAAATGTCACGTTGTTTTAGGAGAGAGGTGAAGCAATGAAAAGGAACTGTACAGTAGGAGGACAAGCAGTTATTGAAGGCGTAATGATGAGAGGGAGTAAGGGCATTGCTACTGCGGTGAGAAAAGAAAATGGAGAGATTGAAGTAAAATTAGAAAAGTTTGTACCTTATTCAAAAAGAAATAAGCTTTTTAATATACCAATTATAAGAGGATTCGTATCTCTAATAGAATCTTTGATAATAGGGATAAAAACCCTAAATTATTCAGCTTCATTTTTTGAAGAGGAAGAGGAAAATAAATCTACCTTTGATAAGTGGTTTGAAAATAAATTTAAAGAAAAAAGCGACAGTATAATAGCAACTATAAGTCTTATTATATCATTAATTTTTTCAGTTCTTTTATTTTTTATACTGCCTAATTTAATTGCAAGTGGATTTAAGCTTTTAAGAATAGAAAATACAATTATGTTAAATATAATAGAAGGAATAATAAGGGTGAGCATATTTTTAGCTTATTTATATTTTATAGGAAAGTTAGAAGATATAAAGAGGGTTTTTGAGTATCACGGGGCAGAGCATAAGACTATATTTTGCTATGAGCAAGATGATGAGCTTATATCTGAAAAAGCAAAGAAATATCCTCGTTTCCATCCTCGATGTGGAACTAATTTCATGTTTTTGGTAATGATAGTAAGTATAATATTATTTTCAGCAGTGGGATGGAATTCTTGGTGGGAAAATATGCTTTGGAGAATAGTGCTATTGCCATTTGTATCAGGAATAACTTATGAACTTATAAAGTGGTTAGGAAGGAGCAAAAGTAATCTGTCAGGTATTATAGCTTACCCAGGATTAATGCTTCAAAAATTAACTACTAGAGAGCCGGATTTAAGCCAATTAGAAGTAGCTATTAAGGCAATTAAAGCAGCTGAAGGCATTGATGTAATGGAGAACGGAGAAAATCAATAAATGGATACAAGGGAAGTTTATACAATAGGAAAAGTTTTAGAGCAGGGCTATAAAACCCTTAAGGAATCAAATAATTGTAGTTATATACTTGATTCTCAGCTTCTATTGAGTAAAATTATAAATAAGGATAAGTTATTTATAATGCTTAACAGAGATTTTCAAATATCATCCGAGGAAGCTAAAGGGTATTTTGAATTAATTAAACTTAGAAAAAATAAAATGCCTATTAAGTATATATTAGGGTATACTGAATTTATGGGACTTAACTTTAAGGTTAAAGAGGGTGTGCTTATTCCCCGCCCGGACACAGAGATATTAGTGGAAAATGTAATATCCGTCATTAATAAAAATAAATATGTGAATATAGCGGATGTATGCTGTGGTAGTGGGGCTATAGGAGTATCTATAGCTGTCTATTGTCCTAAAGCCCATATAGACTGCTTTGATATTTCCAATACAGCTTGTGAAGTTACCAATGAAAATTCAAGTATTCAAGAAACAACACATAGGTTAAAAGTGTATAAAAGCGATTTACTAGAAGTGGCAATAAAAAACGGTTCGATGTATGATGTTATAGTTTCTAATCCTCCTTACATAAGAAAAGATGTTATTCCGAGCCTTATGGAAGATGTTAGGGATTATGAGCCCTATGAAGCTTTAGATGGAGGAGAGGACGGACTTTATTTCTATAGAAGAATTGCACTTGAAAGTAAGGGCGTTTTAAAGAATAATGGACTTATTGCCCTAGAGATAGGACACGATCAACGAGAAACTGTAACTGAAATCCTTAAGAACAGTAATTTTCATACTATAGAATGTTATAAAGATTTAGCAGGAAATGATAGGGTAATAACAGCCTACTTAAATAATAAGTAATGTATTATGTATTAAACAATGTATTTGATTTAAATGCATGTATTGTGATATAATTGGTAGTTGTTAAAATATAATAACGGAGTGATAAAGTTTATGTTAGAAAGACTTGATTTTATAGAAAATAAATATGAAGAATTATCCATAAAAATAAGTGATCCAAGTGTAATGACAAACCAAAAAGAGTGGCAGAAGCTTTGTAAAGAGCATTCAGACTTAGAAATAGTAGTTAACAAGTATAAAGAGTATAAAAAGGTTATAGATGATATAAGTACAGATAAAGAAATGATACAGGAAGAATCAGATAGAGAACTTAAGGAAATGTTGCAGGAAGAATTGAAAGAACTTTCCCAAAGACAAGAAGTGCTTGAACAGGAACTTAAAATATTAATGCTTCCTAAGGATCCTAATGATGATAAAAATGTATTTATAGAAATAAGAGCTGGTGCTGGTGGTGAGGAAGCAGCTTTATTTGCTACAAATTTATTTAGAATGTATACAAGGTATGCAGAAAGAGTTGGCTGGAGAGTAGAACCTATGAGCGTTAATGAAACTGACTTAGGTGGACTTAAGGAAGTTGTATTTATGCTAAAGGGAAATGGTGCATATAGTAGACTCAAGTATGAAAGTGGAGTTCATAGAGTTCAAAGAGTTCCTGACACTGAATCAAGTGGAAGAATTCATACCTCAACAGCTACAGTTGCTGTTTTACCAGAAGTGGAAGATGTAGAAGTAGAGATAAATGCTAATGATTTAAGAATAGATGTGTTTAGAGCATCAGGACATGGTGGACAGTGTGTTAATACTACAGATTCAGCAGTAAGAATTACGCATCTGCCTACAGGACTTGTGGTTTCCTGTCAAGATGAAAAATCACAGCTTAAAAATAAGGAAAAAGCTATGAAAGTACTAAAGTCTAGATTATTTGATAGACTTCAAGCAGAGAGAAGTGCTGGTATTGCCGAAGATAGAAAAAGTCAGGTAGGTACTGGAGATAGAAGTGAAAGAATAAGAACGTACAATTATCCTCAGGGAAGAGTTACTGACCATAGAATTGGAGTTACGTTATATAGATTGGAATCTTTCTTAGATGGAGATATAGACGAAATCATAGATTCACTTATAACTGTAGAACAAGCAGAAAAGATGAAGAACTTGGGCGGCAATTAATTATTAAAAGAGAGAGAGGGGCATTATGAATATAAATAAAGCCATTAGGAAGCAACAAAAGTCTTATAAAAGATTTATGCTTATAATGTGCTTTGTTTTTTTTATAATTCCTGCTATATTGATTTATACTAAAAAACTGTCATTATTCTACATTGTATATGCTGGTATAATACAGTTTTTAATTATAATATCCATGCTTGTAAAAAAACATAATGAACATATTAAATTTAAAATTATAGAAAATTACAGGCTATATATAGAATTAGGATTGTTTAAGAAAAAAATTAACATATTATGCGATAATATTGAAATAGTACATGCTGAAAGTTTCAAAAGAAAGTCCGATGGCAAAGAGGATTTTAAAATTATAATGATCACCTCATCTAAATTTAAAAGTGAATATGTAGTGCCTGTTAATTCTAAATTATTTAAGCTGCATCCTTTTATAGCACATCGCTATAAAAAGAGAAAAATGCTTTATCCTGAGAAATCATATTTTTTCACAGTTATAAAAAAGGGAAAACTTTATAAATATGTTCTTTTAGATATGATATATAGAAGATGCGTAAATGCAGAATTTACTTATGAAGCCATAGATAGAATAAAAGAATATAGGGAATCGCTATAAATAGAATAAATAAAACCATCATTAAATATATCTATATAGATAATATTTTTAAAAGGTGGTTTAAAGTGAATAACCTATATTTAATAATAATTATAGGAAGCATAGTGGCAGTAGCTGGTACTCTTATCGGTTCTTTTATAGCTATTTTTATAAGGAATCCTTCGAATAAAACATTAGGATGGCTTATAGGATTTTCTGGAGGGTTGATGCTTGCTGTAGTAGTCTTTGATTTGATTCCAGAAGCGCTGAGTAAGTGGAGCTTTGTATATACTATTATATGTTGTATTATGGGTATACTAACAGTAGCATTTATAGATAAAAAAACTGAGGAAAAGAAAATAAACAAGCATGCAAAGATAGCTTTTATTACGGCTATAGGACTTATGATGCATAATTTTCCTGAGGGAATTATAATGGGGTGTGGATTCGCTACAGGGGGGATGCTTGGAATAAAAATGAGCATAATAATAGCGTTACATGATATTCCCGAGGGTTTAGCGGTTGCAGCGCCACTTATGGCTTCAAAAACTAAGGTGTTAAAAATAATTATATATACTTTTCTTACAGCGGTGCCTACTATATTTGGAAATTTTATAGGATTATATATAGGGAACATTTCTCAGAGTGCACTAGGAATAAGTTTATCATTTGCTTCAGGGATAATGTTATATGTAGTGTGTGGAGAAATGATACCAGAATCCAATAAGCTTTGGGAAGGAATAACTACTACATTTGGAATACTTTTAGGTATAATTGTAGGACTTGCTATAATCACGTTGCTGTAGGATAAGAACAATGACTTTAGAAGGAGATGTAATCTTTGGATACAAAAGTTGTAAAGCTAAATTACAATAATTTAGATAGGGAAGCAATAAAGGAAGCGGGATGTATTTTGAGAAATGGAGGTCTAGTGGCTTTTCCAACTGAAACCGTATATGGATTAGGAGCCAATGCTTTAGATGATAGAGCTGTAAAAAAAATATTTGAGGCTAAAGGAAGACCGCAAGATAATCCTCTTATAGTACACATTGCAGAAGTATCTGATATAGAAGGCTTAGTAGAGGAAGTTCCAGAGGTTGCTTTTAAATTTATAAAAAGGTTTTGGCCTGGACCCTTAACAATAATATTACCTAAAAGTAAAAAAATACCTAGTTCCACTAGTGCAGGACTTGATAGTATAGGTATAAGAATGCCATCAAATGAAGTGGCAAGGGAAATAATAAAATCATCAGGAGTGCCTATAGCAGCACCTTCAGCTAATATTTCAGGAAGACCTAGTCCAACAGATTTGGAAAGATGTGTAGAAGACTTAAATGGCAAAGTTGACTGCATAATTGGAGGGGAAAAGTCAAACGTAGGTGTAGAATCTACTATAATAGATTGTACAATATATCCTCCGTGTATATTAAGGCCTGGTGGAGTTACGTTAGAAATGTTAAGGGAAGTAGAAAAAGGAGTTTATATAGATCCTGGTATAATGAAGAAGCCAGAAGAAAAATTAAGACCTAAAGCCCCTGGCATGAAGTATAGGCATTATGCGCCGAAGGCACCAGTAAAAGTTATACAAGGTGACCTAGGTTTTACAATAACAAAGATTAATGAATTGATAGATAAGTATACCAAGGAAGGAAAAAAAGTAGGGGTAATAGCTACGGATGAGACCCTAAGTAAATATCATAATGCAATAGTAGAAACCTTGGGAAGTAGGAACAATATAAATGTAATAGCACAGAACCTATTCGAAACCTTAAGAAGGTTTGATGATAAAAATGTTGATGTGATTCTTTCGGAAGCATTTGAAGAAAAGGGAATGGGAATTGCTGTTATGAATAGGTTAAAAAAATCAGCAGGATTTGATATAATATCTATATAAATTTATGTTGATATTGACATAAGGCTAGTATTAATATAAAATGATTAACTGATAGTTAAAGAAAAAGTAAGGAGGTAATTATGAGGGTTTTATTTGTATGTACAGGTAATACTTGTAGAAGTTGTATGGCAGAAGCTATATTTAATTATTGCTCAGAACAGTTGCATCAAGGATTGTCAGCAGGAGTAGCTGTAGTAAGTGGTAGTAAAACCTCCTTAAATTCTTCAGCTGTTGTTATGGAAAATTTAAAAGTTGATATAAGTGACAGAAAAGCAGTTCAACTTACAGAGGAACATATTAAAGATAGTGATCTTATACTTACTATGACAGAAAGTATATGCGATTATTTAAAAAGAGTTTATCCAACATATCAAAATAACATATATTCTTTAAATAGTTTTGTCGGCATAGAAGGTGAAATTTTAGACCCTTATGGTGGCACACTTTCTGTTTACAAAAATACATTTGAACAATTAAAAAATAGTATTATATTATTATTAAATAAATTAAAGGAAGATAAAGGTATCTAAAATAGCTACTCCTATCTTCCTTTTTTGTGGGTAAACTAAGAATTATAATTATTTTGGAGGTGTTTTTATGAAAATAGCATTAGGAAGTGATCATGCTGGATTTCCATTAAAAGAGGAAATAATAAAACATTTAAAAAACAAGGGTATAGAGTTAGAAGACTTTGGTACTTTTTCAGAGGAGTCTATTGATTATCCAGATTACGCTTTAAAGGTTGCAGAGGAAGTAGCTAATAAGAATTTTGATTTTGGTATACTTGTATGTGGAACAGGAATAGGAATAAGTATTGCAGCCAATAAGGTTACTGGTATAAGAGCAGCTTTATGTTCAGATACATTTAGTGCGCATTCTTGTAGAGAACATAATAATGCTAATATATTAGCATTAGGACAGAGAGTAGTAGGTTTAGGGTTAGCGCTTGATATAGTTGATACATTTTTAAGTGCTGAGTTTCAAGGTGGAAGACACCAAAATAGAATAGATAAAATTTCTAATATAGAAGCAAAATATAATAAATAGAGATTATAGGGAGGAATAACAATGAGTAAAGTAACACAAATAGCACATCCATTAATATTACATAAACTTGCATTTATAAGAGATAAAAATACAGGGTCTAAGGATTTTAGAGAACTAGTAGAAGAAGTAGCAATGCTTATGGCTTATGAAGTGACAAGAGATCTTCAAGTGGAAGAAGTAGAAATAGAAACACCTATATGTAAAACAAAATGTAAGGTATTAGCAGGAAAGAAAGTTGCTATAGTTCCTATACTTAGAGCAGGTCTTGGTATGGTAGATGGCATGTTAAGACTTATCCCGGCAGCAAAGGTTGGACACATAGGATTATATAGAGATGAAGAAACTCTTAAACCTGTAGAATATTTCTGCAAGCTTCCACAGGATATAGGAGAAAGAGACATAATAGTTACAGATCCTATGCTTGCTACAGGTGGATCTGCTATAGATGCTATAGCTCTTCTTAAGGAAAAGGGAGCAAAAAACATGAAACTTATGTGCCTTATAGCGTCCCCAGAAGGAGTAAAGGCTGTTACAGATGTACATCCAGATGTAGATGTATATGTAGCTGGAATAGATGAAAAATTAAATGAACATGGATATATAGTACCGGGTCTAGGAGATGCAGGAGATAGATTGTTTGGAACTAAATAATATTAAAAGTCGGCTAATTTAAGCCGACTTTTAAATTACTTATACTTTTAATTAGTATTTTTTTAGTATAGAATAGTACATAGTAGTACTAAGTATTTTAATAACGGAGGAACTATGGATAGAATAGATAAAAACAATTATTATCTTGATATATGTGAAACTGTATTAGAGAGGGGAACTTGTCTTAGGAGAAATTTTGCAGCTATAATAGTAAAGAATGATGAAATTATGTCAACTGGATATAGTGGAGCTCCTCGTGGAAGAGTTAATTGTTGTGATTTAGGATGTTGCAGAAGAGAAGAACTTAATGTGCCTAGAGGTACAAGATATGAATTATGCAGATCTGTGCATGCTGAGCAAAATGCCATAATTTCTGCAAGAAGGCAGGATATGATAGGTTCTACTATGTACCTAGTAGGAAAAGAAGAAAGAACAGGAAAATTTGTAGAAAATGCATCACCGTGTTCTTTGTGTAAAAGGTTTATAATAAATTCAGGAATTGATAAAGTAGTAATACGAGATACTAAGGAAGAATTTAGAGAAATACTCGTAAATCAATGGATAGATAATGATGATTCACTTGCGGGAGATGGATCATATTAAATGGGGAGATAAATATGGATAATATGCTTTTCTTAGGAGTGATTGCAGCAATCTTATCATTTCTTTTTACTCCTTTAATAAAAAGGTTAGCGATAAAAATAAATGCAATAGATGTACCTAAAGATGAAAGAAGGGTACACAAAAGGCCAACTCCACTTTTAGGAGGATTAGCAATATATTTTTCTTTTATCATTACAATGATATTAAAAAATGGGCATTTAATTAAACAGGAAAAGGGAATAATTATAGGTGCTACTATTATTGTCATAGCAGGATTTTTAGATGATAAATATGATTTGAAACCAATTATAAAGTTATTACTTCAAATATCAGCTGCAATGTGTTTGATTTTATATGATATAAAGATAGTATCTGTTACAGATCCTTTCTCCAGCTATGATTCTTATATAAATATAATGTGGCTTTCAGTACCTCTCACCATAATTTGGGTAGTAGGAATAACTAATGCTATTAATCTTATAGATGGACTAGATGGATTAGCAGCTGGAGTAGCATTGATTTCAACTGTAACATTGTTTATTATAGCTTTGCTTAATATAAGTACTAGAATGGAAGCAGCAATACTGACATCTGTACTTATTGGATCTATAATGGGATTTTTGCCATATAACTTTTATCCTGCATCTATATTTATGGGGGATACGGGAGCACAGCTTTTAGGATTTCTATTAGGAGCCATATCTATACAGGGTGCCATTAAGTCAGCGGCAGCCTTTGCTATATCAGTGCCTATATTAGCACTGGGACTTCCTATATATGATACTTTATTTGCCATGATAAGAAGAAAAATAAATGGGAAACCTATAATGGGGGCAGATAGGGGGCATTTGCACCATAGGCTTTTGGATATGGGATTAACTCAAAAACAAGCGGTTATAATAATGTACCTTATAAGTACTGTTCTAGGAGCCTTTGCAATAATAGCTATGCAAATAAGTAGTGCGAATTCTTATTTCTTATTGGCGTCAATAATGATCTTAATAGTTATTATTGCATGGAAATTTGGATTTTTTCAACACAAAGAATGATTTTCTGGAGGTAAGGTAATGGAAAAAATTAAGATAATTACTATATTTGGAACCCGACCAGAGGCTATAAAAATGGCACCGCTGGTAAAGGAGCTAAAAAAGTATGAGAAGGTTGAAAGTATAGTTTGTGTTACAGCTCAACATAGGCAAATGCTTGATCAAGTACTTCAATTATTTGATATAACTCCAGAGTATGATTTGGACATAATGCAAAGCAAGCAAAGTTTAACAGGGATTACAGTTAAAGTTTTACAAGGCCTAGAAGAAGTATTTGAAAAAGAAAAACCTGATTTAATATTAGTACATGGTGATACAACAACAACTTTTGCAGGAGCTCTAGCTGCATTTTATCAAAAAATTAAGGTTGGGCACGTAGAGGCCGGACTTAGAACGCATAACAAACACTTTCCGTTTCCTGAGGAGATGAATAGAAAGCTTACTGGAGCTATAGCAGATTTAAATTTTGCGCCTACTGAAAGTTCTAAAAATAACCTGCTTTTAGAAGGAGTAAAAAGTGAAGATATATATATTACAGGAAATACTGTAATAGATGCAATGAATGTTACAGTAGAAGATAATTATGTTTTTGAAAATAATGAACTAAACAATATAGATTACCAGAATAAGAAGGTCATAATGGTCACTGCTCATAGAAGAGAAAATTGGGGGCAGGGTATAGAAAATATTTGTAAATCTTTAAAGGTATTAGTTGAAAGATATGAAGATGTGGAGCTAGTATACCTTGTCCATTTAAATCCTATAGTAAAGGATGTAGTATATAGATACTTAGGGGGAATGGATAGAGTACACCTTCTTTCTCCTCTAGATACTAAGGAAACTCACAACCTAATGAATAAATGTTATATGATTATGACAGATTCAGGAGGACTTCAGGAAGAAGCTCCTCATTTAGGGAAGCCAGTATTAGTTCTAAGAGATGTAACGGAGAGGCCGGAAGCGGTAGCTGTAGGCACTGTAAAGCTTGTAGGGACAGATATAGATAGCATATTAGAAAATGCAAGGATTCTTATAGAGGATAAAAATTGTTATGAAAGAATGAGTAAGGCAATAAATCCTTATGGTGATGGTCGTGCGTCTCAGAGAATAGTAGAATCTATATTATATCATTTTAAAAAAGATACGAGAAAGCCAGAAGAATTTAAAGTAATATAAACTTTGTGTTTTTTTTAACAAAATCTATTGATTAAATTTTAATTTATGGTTATAATGGAGTTGTTGACAGAAAAATTTGTGAATTATAAAATAAATACTAATAAAAATATATATTTTAGGAGGGTTACTAATGAAAGAAGTAGTTATAGTTAGTGCAGTTAGAACAGCATTAGGTTCTTTTGGTGGAGGATTAAAAGATGTTCCAGCAGTTGAGTTAGGCGCTATCGTTATAAAGGAAGCTGTAAAAAGAGCAGGAATAAAGCCAGAAGATGTACAAGAAGTTATAATGGGAAATGTTTTACAAGCAGGTCTTGGACAAAATCCAGCTAGACAAGCAGTTATAAAATCAGGTCTTCCACAGGAAGTTTCAGCATTCACAATAAATAAAGTTTGTGGTTCAGGATTAAGAGCAGTAAGCTTAGCAGCTCAAATGATAAAAGCAGGAGATGCTGATGTAATTATAGCTGGTGGTATGGAAAACATGTCCAGAGCTCCATATGTAATGAATGATGCAAGATGGGGACAAAGAATGGGAAATGGACAGATAGTAGACGAAATGATAACTGATGGTTTATGGGATGCATTTAACCAGTATCATATGGGAATGACAGCTGAAAATATAGCTGAAAAATGGGGATTAACTAGAGAAGAGCAAGATCAGTTTGCTTTAAGCTCACAGTTAAAAGCTGAAGCGGCTATAAAAGAAGGAAAATTCAAGGATGAAATAGTTCCAGTTGTTATACCACAAAGAAAAGGAGAACCAAAGGTATTTGATACAGATGAGTTCCCAAAATTTGGTTCAACTATAGAAAAATTAGGAAAACTAAAGCCAGCATTCAAGAAAGACGGAACAGTTACAGCTGGTAATGCTTCAGGTATAAATGATGGAGCAGCTGCATTCGTAGTAATGAGTGCTGAAAAGGCTCAGGAATTAGGATTAACTCCATTAGCTAAAATAACATCCTATGGTTCAGCAGGATTAGATCCAGCTATAATGGGATATGGTCCATTCCATGCAACAAAAGTAGCTTTAGAAAAAGCTAACATAGCAGTTGAAGATTTAGACTTAATTGAAGCTAATGAAGCATTTGCTGCACAGAGTATAGCTGTTGCTAAAGATTTAGGATTTAACATGGACAAGGTTAATGTAAATGGTGGAGCTATAGCATTAGGACATCCAATTGGAGCGTCAGGTGCTAGAATACTTGTATCATTAATTCACGAAATGCAGAAAAGAGATGCTAAAAAAGGTTTAGCTACTTTATGTATAGGCGGCGGAATGGGAACAGCTCTAATAGTTGAAAGATAATACAATTAGTTTTATATAAAGAGATTGAGTAATTTGCTCAATCTCTTTACTTTTTTGTAAAATTTTATGTGTAGGCTTTATTATATTTCTTTTTAGTAACACTTTTTCTTTAAAATTATATATTAGTAATATATTTATTGAATAAATAGCATGTATTTGTCCATAATTCAAATATGTTTCAAGATGAATTAAAAGGGGGAAGGCTCTTTAGGGCAAATATATGAAAAAGTTAAGATGGGTTATTGTGGTCATCATAATATTAATAATATGGGGATACAAATTTCCCATGTACTCTCAAGCAAACCAAAAAGTAGACATGTTTTCCGAAATAATTAACAAAACTAGAACTCAGGTAATGGAGTATGGAGTTCAAGTGAACTTTTCTACACAGAACTCTGGAGAAGAGGCGTGTAAATCTATTCTTATGAAGTTAGATTATGATAAAAACACTAAAATTAATATAGAAAAAAGTGATGGAAATTACTATGTGGAGTTTTCAAGCCCTACAGTTGAAGGATATATTCAAAGTATAAATTCAGACAATGATGATATTATATCTATTAATATAAAAGAATACAGTGATGAAAATAAATTAACTGAATTAAAAGAAAGAATTAAGAACTCTATTGAGTGTGATAAGGAAGTAGCTTTTTTTGAATATATAAAAGGAAAAACTATTAATTCTAATATGAAAGAGTTAAATAAACAAGTTATAGGTATATTAAAGTCTTTTAATACAAAAGAGATAAAAACAATAGAAATAAATAATGGATTAAGTACTACGGCATATACTCATCAATATAATGAATTAAATGTTGGAGGAAGATTTATAGATTTCAACTATGCTTTATGCAGTTATGATACGGGAGATTATATAATCTTAGCTACACCAGTTATACCTATAACTTATTAGTAATTTTTATGGAGGATATATATGGATAGGATTATAATCAAGGGTGGAAAGACCTTGAAGGGTGAAGTTGAAATAAGTGCTGCAAAAAATTCGGTTCTTCCTATTATAGCGGCAAGTATTTTAAGCGGAAATAAATGTGTTATAGATAATGCTCCTATGCTTGAAGACGTTTTTGTTATAAGCGATATACTAAGATCTGTATCAGCAGATATTGATATAGATGCAGGGAATAGAAAGATAATAATTGATACAAAATCTGTATGTGATGTTGAACCTTGTAGTGAACTCGTAAAAAAGCAGAGAGCTTCATTTTTGATAATGGGCCCCATGATATCAAGATTTGGTAGGATTAGAGTATCCTTGCCAGGTGGGTGCAATATAGGAACAAGACCTATAGATCTTCATTTGAAGGGACTAAATGCCCTTGGAGCTGAAATCAACATAGGACATGGATATGTAGAAGCTAGAGCTAAAAAGCTTATAGGGAAGAAAATTTATTTAGATTTTCCATCTGTGGGTGCTACTGAAAATATAATGATGGCAGCAGTACTGGCTGAGGGAGAAACTATAATAGAGAATGCTGCAGAGGAACCTGAAATAGAAGATTTGGCAGACTTTTTGAATAAGATGGGGGCAAAAGTTACTGGAGCAGGAACGGATACAATAAGAATTGATGGTGTCAAAGAACTAAAGGGAATAACTCATAAGCCCATATATGACAGGATAGAAGCGGGAACATTTATGGTAGCAGCTGCAATTACTAAGAGTTCAATAAAGATAAATGGTGCAAATGATCAGCACTTAAGGCCTGTAATAGCAAAACTTATTGAAATGGGAGTTAGGATAGATGTTAAAGGAGAAACTTTAATAGTTGATGGAACTAACAGGCTTAATGCTACAGACATAAAAACAATGCCATATCCAGGATTTCCAACAGATATGCAGTCTCAAATGATGTCTCTTTTATGTACCGTGGAGGGAACTAGCATAATAACGGAAACTATATTTGAAAACAGATATATGCATGTTTCAGAAATGAAAAGAATGGGAGCAAATATAAAGGTAGATGGAAGAAGCGCTATTGTCCAAGGTGTTAATAAATTAACAGGGTGTGAAGTAAAAGCCACAGATCTAAGAGCAGGAGCAGCGCTTGTGCTATGTGGCCTTGCGGCAGAAGGAATCACTAGTGTTACAGATGTATATCATATAGATAGAGGATATGTAGATATAGAGAAGAAGCTAAAGTGCTTAGGTGCAGATATATTTAGAGAAGAAATTTAAATAAAGGTAAGTTATAACTTATCTTCTGTTTTCATATATTTTTATATAAACATATAAAGGAGAAATGTATATGAGAACAGAAGATGTTTTTTTATTTGTAAAGAGATTTTTAATTTTTATTTTAGCTAGTATAGTTTTTATTGTTATTTTATCATTACCTTTGGCAAAGGGCGGCAATAAACTGTCTGAAGATAAATTAAATAATAATATAACATATAATATGAAGCCTGATAATATAGTAACTATCAAAGAAATTAAGGTGAAGGTATATAGAGATAAAACAAAAAAGATAGAAGAAATGAGTTTAGAGGATTATATTAAAGGAGTTGTAGCTTCGGAGATGCCTGCAGAATTTCATATAGAAGCACTGAAGGCTCAAGCTGTAGCAGCAAGAACTTATGCAGTGACGCATATAAAGTCTCTTGGAGGTTCTGGGTGTAGTAAGGATAAAAATGCAGATATTTGTGATACGGTACATTGTCAGGCTTTTATGGATAAAAGCGATAGAATGTCGGCATGGCCCAAAGATAAAGGTAATTATTACTGGAGTAAAATTGAGGAAGCTGTAAATTCAACTAAGGGGCAAGTATTGAAATACAACGGAGAAGTGGTAAAAGGTGCTTATTATTTCGCTATAAGTAGTGGGAAAACTGAGGATGTGAAGGATGTGTTTTCAACTTCACTTCCATATTTAAAAAGTGTTGAAAGTCCAGGAGAAGAGATAGCACCTAAGTATAAAACTACTTCTATATATAGCTATTCTAAGTTAGCGAGTATTATCAATGAATACTTTGATAAAAGCATAGTATCATCAAGTGGTTTGAAAACTAACATAAAAATTAAAAGTAAAACTGAAGCTGGTGGGGTAAAGGAGATTCAAATTGGGAGCAGGACATTAAAGGGAAGTCAATTTAGAAGTATGCTTGGACTTAATTCTACGAATTTTGTTATTAGTTTTGGTAAAAAGGATATACAAATAGTGTGTACTGGTTATGGACATGGAGTGGGGATGAGTCAATGGGGAGCCAATGTGTATGCTAAGGGTGGAAAAAGTTACAATGAAATATTAACACACTATTATCAGGGAGTAAAAATAGAGCAAATAAATTAAAGTGTAGAGCTGTTTACCGACAGCTCTATTTTTCATGTCAAACATTGTCATAAAAAATAGAAATAAATTGGAAATAAAATTATAATAAAATGTATTTTTTGATAAGCTCTGGACAAACTAGAAATTGGAGGTGTTGATATGAAAAACAAAAATTTTGGTAAAATTTTCAACTTTTTTAAGAGGGAGGGATTTTACGTTGTACTGTTTTTATGCCTATGCATACTTGCTACAGTAGCTGTTGTAACTACAAGAGATAATAGGCAGGCTAAAATTGAACAAAATAATACATCGGTGGTGGAGCAGGAAAAGAAGAAGGATACAGCTCAGGTTACTGAAAAGCCTTATACAGATTATGACAATGCAGAACAAGTAAAAAAGCCAACTAACACAGAAACAAAGGTAAATAAAGAAGTGAAGAATACCGAAAAAACTGCCACAGTATCTAAAACAGTAGATACTAAGTTTGGAAAACCTGTAGAAGGAATTATAGGAAGACAATATTCTGAAGAACCTGTATTTTGGAAATCCACCAATAGCTACAGACCTAACTTTGGTATAGATATTAAATGTGAATTAGGGAAACCTGTTGTAGCAGCATTAGATGGAAAGGTTGAATCTGTAAAAAATGATACAGTAGATGGTATTCAAGTAATAGTAGATCATCAAAATGGACTAAAAACAGTATATTCAAATTTAGATTCAAAGGTAAGTATATCAGCAGGAAAAGTGGTTAAAAAAGGAGATAAACTTGGAGTTGTAGGAAGAACAACTTTAAGAGCTATGTATGAAGCTTATGGAGATCATTTACATTTTGCAGTATTAAAAGATAAAGATTTTGTAAATCCAGATAAGTATGTAAAATACTAAACTTTAGGCCATTTTTCGTTCATCTTACGGAAAATGGCCAGACAGATGTAATTTAAGTATATGAATAAGCATATTTATAAATATAGAAGGGTTAAGGAGGTACCACCTTGAAAGACTACATTGAAGAAAGAGTTCTTGAAGTAGCAAATTATATTATAAGTTCAAAAGCAACAATTAGAAAAACAGCTAAGGTATTTGGTGTTAGTAAAAGTACTATACACAAAGATATGACAGAAAGGTTGCCTAAAATAAATCCTCAAATAGCAGAAGAAGCCAAAATTATTTTGGATTATAATAAAGCAGAAAGACATATAAGAGGTGGAAAAGCTACTAAAATGAAGTATAAAGCTATTGAAGGATAAAAACATTCCGATTATAATAAAATTATGTCGTAAAATATATGAAGTTGCATTTTGTTGCAAAATGTTATGGAAAGAGTAGGTGGAGATAATAGGGATGTTTTTTAAAATGGGTACAGATATGGGTATAGATCTTGGTACAGCTACAGTACTGGTTTATGCAAAGGGTAAAGGAGTTATTTTGAAAGAACCTTCAGTAGTAGCGATAGATAAAACTAATAATAGAGTCTTAGCTGTAGGGGAGGAAGCTAGACAAATGATTGGTAGAACTCCTGGTAATATTGTAGCTATTAGACCCTTGAGAGATGGAGTTATTTCTGATTATGACTTGACGGAAAAAATGTTAGAACATTTTTTAAGGAAAGCCTGTGGAAAGAAAAAGATGGTTTCCCCCCGAGTTGTGGTTTGTATACCTTGTGAAGCTACAGGAGTAGAAAAGAGAGCCGTTATTGATGCTGCTAAGAATGCTGGCGCAAAAAAAGTGTTTTTGATAGAGGAGCCTTTAGCTGCAGCCATTGGAGCGGGTGTAGATATCACTAAGGCTAGTGGAAATATGGTGATAGATATAGGTGGGGGAACAACAGATATTGCCGTTATTTCTCTTGGAGGAATAGTAGTAAGATCTTCTATAAAGGTTGCAGGAGATACTTTTGATGAAGCTATTATAAGATATGTAAGAAAGAAACACAAGCTCATGATAGGAGAAAGAACTGCTGAAGATTTAAAAATTAATATAGGATCAGCATATGTAAGAGAAGAAGAAGTTAGTATGGAAATAAGAGGAAGAGACTTGGTGTCTGGCCTTCCTAAAAATATAAATGTTTCCTCAGAAGAAATGAGGCAAGCCCTAAGTGAAACTGTAAATTCTATTGCAGAATGCACACATTCAGTTTTAGAAAAAACCCCACCTGAATTAGCTGCAGATATAGCAGATAAAGGAATAGTTATGACTGGAGGGGGAGCCCTCTTAAATGGTCTTGATAAATTAATTCAAGACGTTACAAAGGTACCAGTTTGTATCGTAGAGGATTCTGTTTCTTGTGTAGCAATGGGCACAGGTAAGTTTTTGGATTATTTGGACAAATTGGATGGATCCCTTTCTGGAGATGATATATCATTATTATAATGATATGCTTTAGTGGAATAAAAGCATAATAAGTGCTTTCGTCTTATTAAATATAAGCGAAAGCACTTATTTTTTTATAGAAGGCAGTCTTTTATATCGGATAGAGTGCTGGAGCTTAAATGATAAGCATGAAATAAGGCGTCGCAGATTACTTTAGCCATATTAAAAATTAAACTAAGACGTATATTGTTATTATTAAATACGTTAGCATCAGTTGAGTCTACAATTCCTATTATGGAGGACTTTCCTACAAGGGGGAGGGTTTTACCTACGCCTTTTCCAGGATGGATTGGATAATCCCTGGCTTGTATTTCTCCTACATTATCTTCATCACCAAGGCATGCATCTATTCCTATTATATTTGCACTAGGATGAAGTAAACTTATTTCATATAATTTTCTATCTAAATTTAAAGCGTGTATAGGATCAGATATTGTTCCGAATACTGGAAGAGGGAAACTCTTATCTTTAAGTAGAGTGCCAACTAATGGGCCAAGACAATCTCCTATACATCTATCTGTGCCTATACATACTATTATAGTGTCTTTCATAATATAATTTTTTATAAACTCTCCAATTTCATAATATCCTAAAGAATTGTTAAAATGAGTTCTAGCTTTATTCAATAGTTACACCTCCCTTAATAATTTATATGAGAGCTGTGTGATAAATATTAAAAGAAAAAAGATGTTTTTTAGATAATATTAATTTTTATTAGCTAAATCAACTATAAGAAATATGATAAATATAATAAAATAATGGTGTAATATGGAGTAAATGAGAATGAAATAGAGTATATTAAAGAAGGATTTGTTTAATAGGCCTATATTGCATTTGAAATTTAGACTATAAGATTGTATACTAATCCATGTTGAAGTTATTAAGTGCGGAAACGCGCTAAGATAATTTAATAATAAGGTTATTAACTTGTTAAACAAGTTATGAAACTTATAATGGAGGAATTCCCGAGCGGCCAAAGGGGGCAGACTGTAAATCTGTTGTCAGTGACTTCGATGGTTCGAATCCATCTTCCTCCACCACAATAATTTAATATATCCATATGCTGGCATGGCTCAACGGTAGAGCAGCTGACTTGTAATCAGCAGGTTGTAGGTTCGATTCCTATTGCCAGCTCCATTATATGGAGGAATTCCCGAGCGGCCAAAGGGGGCAGACTGTAAATCTGTTGTCAGTGACTTCGATGGTTCGAATCCATCTTCCTCCACCAAAGACACCAAAGCGGTGTCTTTTTTTATATTCATTTGTTTAATAGCTTATAGCTTATAGATTATCGATCATAGGATACATAACAATTAAACTTGATATTGACACAAGATTATTATTGTGCTAATATATGCTAGTAAATTTAATAGAAAACTCTTATCAAGAGAGGTGGAGGGAAAGGGCCCTATGAAACCCGGCAACCAAGTACTTTGTACCAAGGTGCCAATTCCTGCAGGTTTGTTCTGCGAGATAAGAGAGGAATGCAAATTAAGCCTCTTCTTATCGAAGAGGTTTTTTATTTTACATATTATATTTTTCATTGGAGGTGCAAAAATGAGAAGATTATTCACATCAGAATCCGTTACTGAAGGACATCCGGACAAAATTTGTGACCAAATCTCTGATGCTGTATTAGATGCTATATTGGCTCAAGATTCTAAGGCAAGAGTTGCATGTGAAACTACGGCTACAACAGGAATGGTTATGGTTATGGGAGAAATAACAACATCATGTTATGTTGATATTCCTAAAGTTGTTAGAGAAACAGTGAGAGAAATAGGATATACAAGAGCTAAGTATGGCTTTGATGCTGATACTTGTTCAGTATTGACTTCAATAGATGAACAATCTCCTGATATTGCAATGGGGGTTGATGACGCATTAGAATCAAGAGGTACTAGCAAGGATGAGGTTGAGTCTGTTGGCGCAGGAGACCAAGGTATGATGTTTGGTTATGCAGCTACTGAAACTCCAGAGTTTATGCCAATGCCAATAGCAATGGCTCATAGATTATCAAGAAGACTAACAGAAGTTAGAAAAAATGACACATTAGATTATCTAAGACCAGATGGAAAAACTCAGGTTACAGTTGAATATGAAGATGATAAACCAGTGAGAATAGATGCAATCGTTATTTCTACTCAACATGGACCTGAAGTAACACAGGAACAGATTAATAAGGATTTAATGGAGCATGTTATAAAAGCTGTTATTCCAGCTGAATTACTTGATGAAAAAACCAAATACTACATAAATCCAACTGGTAAGTTTGTTGTTGGAGGTCCACAAGGAGATACTGGACTTACAGGAAGAAAAATTATAGTTGATACTTATGGTGGATATGGAAGACATGGTGGTGGAGCTTTCTCAGGAAAAGATCCAACAAAGGTTGATAGATCCGCAGCTTATGCAGCCAGATGGGTTGCTAAGAACTTAGTAGCTGCTGGAATAGCTGATAAGCTTGAAATAGAGCTAGCGTATGCTATAGGTGTTGCACACCCAGTGTCAGTAGAGGTGGAAACCTTTGGAACGAACAAAGTTGAACATGATAAAATTATTGAAATAATAAATAAGGTATTTGATTTAAGACCAGGTGCAATAATCAGAGATCTTGATCTTAGAAGACCTATTTATAAGCAAGTGGCAGCCTATGGACATTTCGGAAGAAATGACTTAGACTTACCATGGGAAAAACTTAATAAAGTAGAAGAAATAAAAAAATATTTATAGTAGTAAAAACTCCCTTCAATTCATGAAGGGGGTTTTTTTATTTAATCAATATAATTATGTTATAATTGTATTATAGATATCGTCTTATAGTATTAAGTAGAACAGGAGAAGATTATATGGAAGAAATACAGGGAATTGTAGATTCCATAATATTTAAAAATGATGAAAATGGTTATGTAGTAGCAAGATTAAAAGATAATAAAAGTTATTATACAACCTTTGTTGGATGCATTCCCTATATTAGTGAAGGACAGGGCTTGAAACTTAAAGGACAGTGGGCAGTTCATCCTCAATTTGGAGAACAGTTTAAGGTTGAAAGTTGTGAGGAAGTGGTCCCTGATTCTGTAAGTGGTATAGAAAGATATTTAGCATCGGGAGTAATAGCTGGGATAGGGCCTGTAACTGCTAAAAAAATAGTGGAGAAGTTTGGAGAAGAGTCTTTAAATATATTAGAAAATGATATAGAGAAGTTAAGGGGAATAGAGGGTGTAGGAGAAAAAAAGATAGCTATTATATATGAGTCCTACGGTAAACAAAAGGAATTAAGAACTGTAATGATGTTTTTTCAAAGTTATGGAGTTACTCCTAACCAATGTGTAAAAATATATAAAAGATTTAAGGCTGATTCTGTAAAGATTATAAAAGAAAATCCATATATATTAACAGAAGAAATTTCAGGAATAGGATTTAAAACTGCGGATAAGATTGCAAGAAGCTTAGGAATAGATTTGAATTCATCCTTTAGAATAGAGAGCGGAATAAATTATATAATAAATCAATTTTGTGCATTGGGAAATACCTATATACCTGTGGAAAGGCTCTTAAATGACGGAAGAGATATATTAGGAGTAAGTGATGAAAATATAAAAGAGGGAATAATGCAGAGTGCATTTCATGGAAAAATAAAAGTAGAAACGGTTAACAATAAAGAATGCATATTTACTATTCCCTATTATTATTGTGAGCTTGGAGTAACAAAGAAGATACTAACCTTATCTATAGCGAAATATGATGAGTTGGAGTTGAATGTAGATGAGGAAATAATGAAATTTGAGCAGGAGAGAGGGATATCTTTTGCATCTTCTCAAATAGAAGCTATAAAGGGTGCAGTAGCTAATGGAGTTGAAATTATAACAGGAGGCCCAGGGACAGGAAAAACGACTATAATAAATTGCATTACATATATATTTGAAAAACATGGACTTAGAGTCTTTATGGGGGCACCTACTGGCAGAGCTGCAAAGAGAATGACAGAAGCTACTGGAAAAGAAGCGAAAACTATTCATAGGCTTTTAGAAATGGGTGCAGGAGAAGATGAAGATATGATGTTTTCAAGAACAGAAGAAACTCCGCTAGAATGTGATGCAGTAATTATAGATGAGGCATCTATGATAGATATAATGCTTATGAATAATCTTCTTAAATCTATAGCGCTTGGAACTAGGCTTATAATTGTTGGGGATGTGGATCAGTTACCATCAGTTGGACCAGGAAATGTGCTTAGGGATTTAATTGATAGTAACTGTGTTAAGGTAATAAGGCTTAAAGACATCTTTAGACAGTCTTCACAAAGCATGATAACTGTAAATGCCCATAAAATAAATAATGGAGAAATGCCTTTACTAAACGGAAGGGATAAGGACTTTTATTTTATAAATAGTGAAGAAAGCTCATCTACATCGGATATATTAATGGCGCTTATAAGTGAAAGATTACCAAAGTTTAATAAGGAATGGGATAAACAAAGACATATACAAATACTTACACCAATGAGAAAGGGCATATTGGGAGTAGAAAATCTTAATAAGGGACTTCAGGAAGTATTAAATCCCCCTGGAAAGTGGAAAAATGAAAAGAAGTCTAGAGATAATGTCCTTAGAGTTGGGGATAAGGTAATGCAAATAAAGAATAACTATTCTTTGAAGTGGAAGAGAATTAAAGGTGATGGGGAAGAAGAAGGGGTAGGAGTGTTTAATGGGGATGTAGGATATATAGATGAAATAAATGAGGAAGAAAATACTTTAAGCATAATATTTGATGAAGAAAGAAAAGTAGTTTATGAAGATACTTATTTAGATGAGATAGATTTAGCATATGCTGTAACCATACATAAAAGCCAAGGAAGTGAATTCCCAGTGGTTATCATACCTATGTTTATGGGACCTCCAATGCTTATGAATAGGAATTTGCTTTATACAGGAATAACTCGTGCAAAGAAGTTAGTAGTTCTAGTAGGTTCAATAAAGGCTATGAAATTTATGATAGATAATAATAGAAGTTTTGAAAGATATTCCTTGCTAAAATGGAGAATAACTAATGTTTTAGAAAATGCTATAGAAGATTAGTAATGGAGTGAAGTATATGAATACTAAAAATGCTGTAATAAGAGAGAAAAGAAAAAAAGTATCTCAATTAATACAAAGATGGTTATTTTCAAATGAACAATTTTTAAATATTATAACCATTCCTTGTGCATCTACAGATATATTCATATATAGTATCTTAGAGTATATGAATAAAGGAAAAAGCATATTGTATATAAGTAATGAAGATGAAGAATATGTAGATATTCTAGAAAAAATAAAAAAGAATAGCAGTTTTAGAGGGTACAGTTATTTGAGGCGAGGAGATATTAAACTCAAAAGTAAATTTATCATAGTTAAAGCTGCTAATGCATTGGAAATCATGAGAGATTTTGATTTAGTTATATTTGATGATACTAGAGCATTTCCTCATCATACTTCATATGAAATCATAGACATAATGGCAAGGATGAGTAAGGATGAAGGTAAATTTATATACTGTGGGGTAGAAAGTATATTTAAAGGGAAAAGGGAAATAATTATACCTGTAAGTGAATGGCCTCATCCTATCGTTGAACCTAGAACCATAACTACAAAGATAAACTTAGAAGAAGACATACCATATATAATATATGACTATTTAAAGTGGTCCCTTTATGAGGATAGAAAGGTAGTAATATATATACCTGATCTAGAAAAGGGATTGAAGGTAGCTAGCTATATAAGATTTTACTGTAAAAAGTTAAATAAGAGTGTGTTATGTTCTTGGGAAGAGGGGAAAGAAAAAAGTTTTTTGAAATTTGCTAAGGTAAAAAGCGCGGTTCTTATAACATATACCTTCGAGAATATACCTACGTATTTTGCGAATGCAAATCTAATGGTATTTTTCGCAGATTATAAGCTATATGATTACAAAAAATTATTTCACTTTTGTGGAGTTATAAATTCTTATGAATCAAATTTTAAAGAGGTTATATATGTATCAAATGAAGAAACTGAGGATATGGATAAGGCTAAAGAGTTAGCAAGGAGTTTTAATAAAGAAGCATGGGATATGGGTTTCTTAAGTTATTAGAATTTATTAAGGAATGTATTTTTGAAGTTATATATGATAATAAGTCTCAATGTATAATATGTGAAAGCTATCTAGAGAAAATTGACCTATGTGATGAATGCAAGAAGTATATAGTTTTGTCTCATAATGTTTATACCATGAGATGTTTAGATAAGTTTATAAATTGTTATAGTGCCGCATACTATACAGGAACTATGATGGAACTTATAAGAAGACTTAAATACAAAAGTGATTTTCAAAGTGGAGAAATAATAGCCTCTTATATGAGGGATAGAATTAAAAATTTAAGTTATGATATAGATTTTATTACGTATGTTCCTATGACTAAAAGGTCATTAAAGTCTAGGGGATATAATCAAAGTAAGTTTTTGTGTAATTTATTAAGTAAGGAATTTAATATACCTGTGGCGGACTGTCTCATAAAAACAAAGGAAACTAAGGATCAAATAGGGTTAAGTCAAAAACAGAGATGGGAAAATATGAGGGATTGCTTTAAAGTTAAGAAACCTCAGATGATAAAAAATAAAAAGGTATTATTAGTGGATGACGTGTTTACTACAGGGTCTACGGCATATTTTTGCTCGTATGAACTAATAAAATCTGGAGTGGAAAAAATTAATATCTTGACTGCAGCGAAAAGTAAGGTATAATTTTATTATATTGAGTTAGGTCTGTGATTGAAAGTCGATGCCAGTCGCAGGCAAAACGATCCACGTAAATTAAATAAAATGTTTAATGATCATGGTGCGGCTTAGAAGTAAGTCCTGCCGAAGAGATACGCTTTGTATCTTAACGAGAGTGTAAGTAGTGAGAGGGTAATTCTGGGTAGCAAAAGCTCCAGCAGGCGAGTGTGGGGTCAAAGATCAGGTCAGCTAACTTAATATAAAAATCTTATTGTTTTTAAGCAATAAGATTTTATTTTTTTGGCGGAACTTTGTTGAATTTTGAAATTTAATTTAATATTTTGTAAATTCTAAAAATTCTACTTGTTATTTGTTGCAATTCGTATTAAAATAGAATTAACAACAAGACATTACTCTATTAAGAGTTAAAGAGAGGGGCTGAAGATAATGAGAGTAACTATAAAAGGGAAAAACATAGAACTTACAAATGCTTTGAAAAGTATAGTGGAAAAGAAGTTGGACAAACTTAGCAAGTATTTTAGTCCAAATGTTGAGGTAACTGCTACACTAAGTGTTTATAAAAATGATCATACTATCGAAGTTACAATACCTTTTAATGGAGTTATATTAAGGGGAGAAGAAACTAGCGATGATATGTATGCATCTATAGATTTAGTATTAGATAAATTAGAAAGACAAATAAGAAAGCAAAAAACAAAACTTCAAAGAAGAAATAATGGAGATTCTCTAAGATTTCAGTATATTTCAAGCTTTGAAGATAAATATATGGATACCTCAGAACCAGCCATAGTAAGAACAAAGAGATTTGCAATGAAACCAATGTCTGCAGAAGAGGCTGTGCTTCAAATGGAGCTTTTAGGACACAATTTTTATGTGTTTGAAAGTGACGATAATGGAAAAGTAAATGTAATCTATAAGAGAAAAGATGGAGATTATGGTTTAATAGAACCAGAAAGATAGTGAAATAGAGGGAGAAATCCCTCTATTTTAATTTGGAGTATACATAAATTTAAAAATAAATATTTCAATTATAGAGCTTGATTATATTAATTATCTTATATTTTGAAGATGATAGAAATAAGAATTTAGAATTAACAAAAGCCACAATAAGTTGAATACAAATAAATTAGGTGTTATAATCTATAAGGTATACAATAAATATTTTATATAGTGAGGATGAAAAAATATGGGTTTAATGGAAAAGATATTTGGGAGTTACAGTGATAGGGAATTAAAAAGAATAGTACCTATAGTTGATAAGATAGATGCATTAGATGAAAAAATAAAATCATTAAGTGATGAAGAGTTAAGAAATAAGACATCAGAATTTAAAGAGAGAGTAGCTAAGGGTGAAACCTTAGATGATATATTAGTAGAAGCATTTGCAGTGGTTAGAGAGGCTTCATGGAGAAGCATAGGACTTAAGCATTATAGAGAACAGCTTATGGGGGGGATTGTCCTTCATCAAGGAAGAATAGCAGAAATGAAAACAGGTGAAGGAAAGACTTTAGTTGCAACACTTCCGGCATACTTAAATTCTCTATCTGGTAAAGGTGTTCACATAGTCACAGTTAACGATTATCTTGCAAAAAGAGACAGAGACATAATGAATCCTGTTTATGAATTTTTAGGACTTAAGGTAGGAGTTATTTTACATGAATTAGAACCATCAGAGAGACAGGAAGCATATAATTCAGATATTACATATGGAACAAATAGTGAATTTGGATTTGATTATTTAAGAGATAACATGGTTATATACAAAGAAGAAAGAGTTCAAAGACCTCTTAACTTTGCTATAGTGGACGAAGTTGACTCAATACTTATAGATGAGGCTAGAACACCGCTAATAATTTCTGGTCAAGGAGAAAAATCCACGGAGTTTTATAAAGTGGCAGATTATTTTGCTAAGTCATTAGTAAAAGAAAAAGACTTTACTACAGATGAAAAGGCAAATTCAGTAATACTTACCGATGAAGGTATAGAGAAGGCTGAAAGATACTTTAGATTAGAAAACTATGCAGATCCAGAAAATATGGAAGTTCAACATCACGTAGTTCAGGCGTTAAAGGCTAACTATATGATGAAGAAAGAAAAGGACTATATAGTAAAAGATGATGAAGTAGTGATAGTTGATGAGTTTACAGGAAGAGTAATGGAAGGTAGAAGATATAGTGATGGTCTTCATCAGGCCATAGAAGCAAAGGAAGGGGTTAAAGTAGAAAGAGAATCTAAAACTTTAGCTACGATAACTTACCAAAATTACTTTAGAATATTTAAAAAGCTTTCCGGTATGACAGGTACAGCGTTAACAGAAGAAAATGAGTTTAGGGAAATATATGGATTAGATGTTATAGTAGTGCCAACTCATAAGCCAGTTATAAGAAAAGATCAGCCAGATGTGATTTATAAAACTGCCAAGGGTAAATATAAAGCCATAGTAGAGGAAATAATAGAAACTCATAAAAAGGGCCAACCAACACTTGTAGGTACCGTAAGTATCGAGAAGTCGGAGCTTATTTCTGAAATGCTAAAGAAGAAGGGGATTCCGCATCAAGTCCTTAATGCTAAGTATCATGAAAAGGAAGCTGAAATAGTAGCTCATGCTGGTGAATATGGTATGGTAACTATTGCGACAAATATGGCAGGGCGTGGTACTGATATTAAGCTTGGTGAAGGAGTAACAGAAGCAGGCGGACTTAAAATAATAGGTACAGAAAGACATGAATCTAGAAGAATAGATAATCAGTTGAGAGGACGTTCAGGGCGTCAAGGAGATCCAGGTGAATCAAGATTTTTTGTATCCTTAGAAGATGATCTTATGAGAATATTTGGATCTGATAAGCTAAAGGGAATAGTTGAGAAATTAGGTCTTGGTGATGATGAAGCGATAGAAAGTAAAATGGTTAGCGGAGCTATAGAAAATGCTCAAAAGAAGGTAGAAGGAAATAACTTTGATGTTAGAAAAACTCTTATTCAGTATGATGATGTTATAAATAAGCAAAGAGAAATAATATATAAACAGCGTTCTGAAGTTTTAGAAGGTGAGGATTTAAAGGATCAAGTTCAGCAAATGATAAGAGAAGTCATATATGCTGCAGTGGATTCACATATTTCAGGAGTAGAGGATGAGCTTGAGTCTGATATAGAAAAGCTTATAGATTATCTTGAAGATATATATTTACCAAAGGATTATGTAAAAGTTGAACAGCTATCTGTGTTATCTCATGAAGAAATAAAGGAAAAACTTTTAACTATAGCTGAAAATATGTATGTAGAAAAGGAAGAAGACTTTACTTCCGAACAAATGAGAGAAATAGAAAGAGTTATAATATTAAGAGTTGTTGATACCAAATGGATAGATCATATAGATAACATGGATCACTTAAAACAAGGTATGGGACTTAGAGCATATAAGCAGCAGGATCCAGTTCAAGCTTATCAGTTTGAAGGAAGTGAAATGTTTGATGAAATGATTTATGGTATTAAAGTAGATACTGTAAAATATTTATTCCATGTTCAAATTCAAAGTGCTCCTGAAAGGGAAAGAGTAGCAAAGGAAACTGCTACTAACTATGAAAGTGGAGATGGAGTAAAAAAGGAACCTGTAAAAAAGGAACATAAAGTCGGAAGAAATGACTTATGTCCATGTGGAAGCGGCAAAAAGTATAAAAATTGCTGTGGAAGAGAAGCGTAATTAAAATTTAATATAAGCATTGTTTGAATGGAGAAGGTGGGGCGACTACCTCTCCATTCTGTTATACAATCAAAGAAATATAAAGGGGTGAAGTTAAGGTGCTTATAAAATTACAAGAAGCGAAAGAAGATTTAGTAAAGATGCAGAACACTTTAAAGGAAATAGGTGGTTCACTTTGACCTCCCAAGACTTCAATCGAGAATAGAAGAACTACATAATATAATGCAAGAGTCAGATTTTTGGGGTAATTTGGATAGAGCGCAGCAAATAACACAGGAAGAAAAGTTTCTTAAGGATAGAATAGGAAGATTCAATGACTTAAATACTAGAGCTCAAGATAGCGAAGAATTTATAGACATAATCACAGAGGAAGAAGATGAATCTGAAGTTAAGGCTATATTAAAAGAAGTGTCGAACTTAAATGAGGAAATAGAAAATCTCAGAATAGAAACGATGCTTTCAGGAGAATATGATAGAAACAATGCAATTATTACCCTTCATGCAGGAGTTGGAGGTACGGATGCACAGGACTGGACTGAAATGCTTCTTAGAATGTATACAAGATGGGCAGAAAAAAAGGGATTTAAAGTAGAGACAATTGACTTTTTACCAGGAGATGAAGCTGGAATTAAAGGGGTTACGTTAAATATAATAGGTGACTTTGCTTACGGCTATTTAAAGGCAGAAAAGGGTATACACAGACTTGTAAGAATATCACCCTTTAATGCAAATGGTAAGAGACAAACCTCCTTTGCTTCTCTTGAAGTACTTCCAGAGCTTACTGAAAATCAGGACATAGATATAAATTCTGATGATTTAAAAGTAGATACTTATAGATCTGGGGGAGCTGGTGGACAGCATGTAAATAAGACGGAATCTGCAATTAGAATTACCCATATACCTACAGGTATAGTAGTTCAGTGTCAAAATGAAAGAAGTCAGCACTCAAATCGTGAAACTGCATTAAAGATGCTTAAGGCAAAGCTTATTGAACTTAAAGAAGCTGCACACAAAGAGCGGATAGAAGATTTAACTGGAGAACTTAAGGATATAGGTTGGGGAAGTCAAATAAGATCCTATGTATTTCATCCATACAGTTTAGTAAAAGATCATAGAACTTTAGCTGAAACCAGTAATGTAAGTGCTGTAATGGATGGAGAGATAGATTTGTTTATAAATGAATATCTAAAAAGTCTCTAATCAATAATGGTTAATGTAGAAAGGTGACTTAAAGTAACCTTTTACATTAACCATTATTGATTAAATATTATTTTTATCTAGACATTTTATTATTTGCTCTTATTTTAATCTTTGACAGTATAAATAAGCCAATAAGTGTTAGACCTGCTGAGGCTATTAGCATTTGTTTATAGTAAAAATACAATGGATTATTTCCAAATGCATATTTTATGACCTCCTTATATACTACATTAAAACATCTATCAATGTTTTTCAGGCTTATAAAGGAAGCCTTATCATTAGGAGTGTGAATCCTTGTGGTATCATTGTCTATAAAAGTTATAGCATCTATATTTTCTTTTCTAAAGGAAGAATGGTCACTAGAATCATCAAATAGATAGTTAAAGAATATCTTATTTCTAGTACAAGTACCCGCAGCTGACTTGATAAAGGAATTATTTACAGTATCTTCTTTTCCGCCCATTATACAAAGAGGAGCTGAATTATTAGTTCCAATCATATCAAAGTTAAAAACCTTGCTATTTGTAAGTATAGGCTTATACTCTTTAACAAATTCTGCTGAACCCAAGCAGCCAAATTCTTCAGCATTAAATCCTACAAATGCTATATCCTTATCTGGGACACCTAGGGATTTTAAATATTTGCTCATTTCAATTATAAAGGCTATTCCAGAAGCGTTGTCTAGTGCGCCGCCATATAAATTACCTTGTAAATCATTGCCTAGGTGATCAAAATGTGCACCTAGTACTATAGGAGAGTAGTTAGGCTTTTTACCTTTGATTTTCGCAACTACATTAGGAATGGAAGCTTGCTTAACTTCAAAGGGGATAAAACATTCCACCATATATCCAAGTCCAAGAAATCTTTCTAAATCCTTTTTTGTAGAGGATTTAATCATTATATACATATCCAAAGGAGCATCATACATAAAAGAACTTCTAAAAGAAAGTGTATCTTCTTCAGGAACATAAAATACCATATTGATATTTCCGGTATCTATTTTAATAAAGTCCTCTTTAAAAAAGGCCTCATTTTTTGAAAATACAACCTTGTTTTCTTTGAAGTTTAACAGGTCTTCCTTGTAGTCATTTCCGTAAGAGTACTCTTTTACTACATCTCCTTTTGTATTTATAACCCTTAGAGTAGGAGTTCCCTCTATTTTATTTGGATAGTTAGTAGTAAAAAACTGATAATAACTATCGTAAAATGGAGTAAGACTATTTTCTTGAAATTTTTCTTTTATAAAAGAAGCGGCCTCTGTATTTTCAAGAGTTCCTGCAAGTCGTCCTTTATATTTGTCAGAAGATAATGCTTCTATTGTTTTAAGTACATTGTAGCTTTCAAAGGGCTTTATGTTGATGAATAAATTAAAGCTAAAATAGAAAACAATAAGGAATAATGTGGTACAATAATATAGGAATTTCTTAAACATAAATTCTCCTTATTAAATAAAGTATTTCCATAGAAATATATTAAATTTAAATGGGTATTATACCTTTAGTAAAAAACTTATATTTAATAAAATTTTAGCCAATAAGTTAGATGAATGAGAAACGGAGGAGTATATATGAGCAATATTCATGAGAGACTTTCGAAGGAGCTTAATATAAATTTAAGTCAAGTAAAGAGCGTAGTAGGGTTATTAGATGAAGGAAACACGATTCCTTTTATAGCTAGATATAGAAAAGAAGCTACAGGTGGATTAAGCGATACTGTACTTAGAGAACTTTATGAAAGACTTAATTATTTAACAAATTTAGAAAATAGAAAAGAAGATGTTATTAGAATCATAGGAGAACAGGGAAAGCTTACAGAAGAGCTTAAACAAAGTGTTATAAGGTGTGAAACCTTAACAGAAGTTGAGGATATATATAGACCATTTAAAGCTAAAAAGAGAACCCGTGCAACTATAGCTGAAGAAAAGGGATTAAAGCCACTAGCTGAGGTTATATTAAGTGGAGAATTTAAAGAGGATATAAGTGAATATGCATCAGAGTTTATAGATGAGGAAAAGGGAGTAAATTCAGTAGGAGAAGCACTCCAAGGTGCTGAGGATATAATAAGTGAAGTAATATCTGATGAGGCTGAATATAGAAAGTGGATAAGAAACTTAGTAACTAGAGAAGGTTTTATAGAAACTAAGGGAGAAAGTAATGAGCCAACTCCTTATGAAATGTATTACGAATATAAGGAAGCTGTGAGAAATATACCTTCTCATAGAATACTTGCAATAAATAGAGGAGAAAAAGAAAAGGTTTTATCTGTAAAGGTAACAGTTGACCAAGAAAGAATAATACAGTATTTAAAGGGCAGAGTTTTAAAAGGAAATAAGAGTACAGATACATATCTTGAACACAGTGTAGAGGATTCCTTAAAAAGGCTTATATATCCTTCTATAGAAAGAGAAATAAGGTCAGATCTTACAAGCAAGGGAGAAGAAGGAGCAATAAATATATTTAAAGCTAATTTAAAGGCACTTCTTATGCAAGCTCCTATAAAGGGTAAGGTAGTTTTAGGTTATGACCCTGGATTTAGAACAGGATGTAAAGTATCAGTTTTAGATGATACAGGAAAGTTTTTAGAAAAGGCTACAGTTTATGCCACAGCACCTCAAAATGATGTAGAAGGCTCTATAAAGGTTTTAAAGGAGCTTGTATATAAACATAATGTAGACGTAATATCCCTAGGAAATGGTACTGCAAGCAGGGAGTCTGAAGAAGTTATAGGAAGACTTATAAAGGAAGTAAAAGAGGAAAGGGGCAAGGATTTGTACTATGTAATAGTTTCTGAAGCAGGCGCGTCAGTATACTCTGCGTCAGAACTTGCAGCTAAGGAATATCCGGATTTAGATGTTTCTATAAGAGGAGCTATATCTATAGGAAGAAGACTTCAAGATCCACTAGCAGAACTTGTAAAAATAGATCCTAAATCCATAGGGGTAGGGCAGTATCAGCATGATGTAACTGCTAAAAAGCTAGATGAATCTCTAAAGGGAACAGTAGAAGATTGTGTTAATAATGTAGGTGTTGATTTAAATGTGGCTACTCCATCACTTTTATCCTATATTTCAGGAGTAAATTCATCAATAGCACAAAATATAGTGGCGTATAGAGAGGAAAATGGCAAGTTTAAAAGCAGAAAAGAGCTTTTAAAGGTAAAAAGACTTGGGGCTAAGGCTTTTGAACAATGTGCAGGATTTTTAAGGGTATTAGAAAGTAAGGAAGCACTAGACAATACCTCTGTGCATCCAGAATCATATGATGAAGCAAAAAATCTTTTAAAAATTCTTAATTATACTGAAGATGACTTAAAGAGTAAAAGACTTCAAGATATAGACAAAAGAGCAGAAGTTATCGGGATAGAACCTTTAGCAGAAAAGCTAAATATAGGAGTACCTACTTTAACTGATATGATAAAGGAACTTAAAAAACCAGGAAGAGATCCAAGAGAAGAATTACCTAAGCCAATACTTAAGACTGGAGTTATTGATATAAATCAGCTAAAATCAGGAATGATGCTTATGGGAACAGTAAGAAACGTAGCAGACTTTGGTGCCTTTGTAGATATAGGAGTGCATCAAGATGGATTAGTTCATATAAGTCAGCTTTCTGATAACTTTGTAAAGCATCCTTTAGACGTAGTTAAGGTGGGAGATATCGTTCAAGTAAAGATATTAGAAGTGGATGAAAAGAGAAAGAGAATATCTTTAAGTATGAAGGACATGAATTAGTTCATATTTTCTAAAAGTACCAGTTGAAAATTGTGACTATATAGAATATAATATGATTGTAATAAAAATTAATAAAAAAATTTAATTTTTATCTTCAGGGCGGGGTGTGAGTCCCCACCGGCGGTAAAGCCCGCGAGCCGAAAGGCTGATTCGGTGTAATTCCGAAGCCGACAGTATAGTCTGGATGGAAGAAGGTATAATGGCTTTAGCTATTTGCGCCCTGATGTTATTTTGTTAGCATCAGGGATTTTTTATTATACCTAACCCAAAGAAGATATATAAAATTAGGAGGGTTAAAGTATGAGAGACTTTAAATTGAACAAGCTTATTAAGATTTCATTATTAAGTGTTATTGCATTTTTAATTCAGTACATTGAATTGCCACTACCACTTTTCCCAGAGTTTTTAAAAATTGATGCAAGTGATATACCTGCACTTTTAGGAGCTTTTGCATTAGGTCCTGTAGAAGGTGTAATTATAGAGTTATTCAAAAATATAATACATGGACTTATGGGAACAAAGACAGCTTTTGTTGGAGAACTAGCTAACTTCCTAGTAGGAGGAGCTATGGTTTTTGTTGCAGGTTACATGTACAAATATAATAAATCAAAGAAGATGGCTGTAATGTCCTTATTAGTAGGCAGCATATTTATGTCTATAGTTGCTGGGGTTTTAAATTATTATTTATTCTTACCACTATATCAAAAGGTGCTTCATATTCCGATGGAAGCCTTTGTACAAATGGGAAGTGCAGTTAACCCAGCAATAAAGGATTTAAAGACATTTATATTATGGTCCATAGTGCCATTTAACCTTATAAAAGGTGTTGTGGTATCAGCTATAACTCTTGGAATTTATAAGAGCGTATCACCACTAATTCACAGTGAGGCTAAAAAGGCAGCACGAAGTAACTAATTTAAAATGGTAGTAATCTAGTAAAATCTAGATGCTGCCATTTTGTTTTTTTATGTTATTTAGGTTTATTATAAGTCAATCGATAATAGGATAAAAAAGGGGGGTAGGATTTATGGCTGGAATCTTAAATATAAACAGTAATTATAATATAAATTCAAGCAAAATCAAAGGGAAAATTTCTTTTGAAATAGGTCAGGTTTTTGCAGCAAGAATAGTATCTCTAGAAGAAACAGGGCAAGATATTTTATTAAAACTTTTAGACGGATGGCAATTTTCAGCTAAGCTTGAGAAGCCCTTGGAACTTATCCCAGAAGAACTAATAAAATTTAAAGTTGAAGGTTTTGAAGATGGGAAAATTAAGCTTAAAATTGTAAGGCAAGAAAGCCAAGGGGAGATCATAGAGGATACTTCTTTGGAAAACTTTTTAAAGAATGAATGTTTAAATATAAAAAGGGAAAATTATGGACTTTTAAGGGATATGATAAAACATAATATACCTCTTACTAAAGAAAATATAATAAATATTATATCTATAGAGAGCTTTAAAGAAAATGCCAATAAGGATGAAAATTATATCGATACATTTATAAATAAGTATTTATTAAATAAAAATATAAATCCTAGTTCAGCAGAAGGAAAAGGTGCAGTAGAAAATCTTAAAGTGTTTTTTAATAAACTTACAGAGCTAAACTCAAAAGAGATTATGACTTTTATAGAAAATAATATAGAATTAAGTTCTGAAAATATAGATAGTTTTAATAAGATATTCAAGGAAGAAGGCGCATCTGTCTATAATATTGTCAGGGAAGGTAATATATCTGAGGAAGATAGCATGCCTCAACAAAGTAGTGTATATAAAGAAAGTAATACATCTCAAGAACATCCAAAGGGCAGTATATTAAGTTTAAGAAAAGATGATTTTAGTGATCCAGTAGCAAAGGAGTTCAAAGATTTACCTAAAAGTTTAGTAAGTAATACAGAAAAAGACATAAAATTAAATGAAATAGGATTAAATCAAAATGATGATGAAAATACTAAATTAGAGGATATCCGTAACTTAAATAAAAAAAATATAATGGAAGCTAAACCTGAAAATTTAATAATAGAGAAGGATGCAAATATAGAAAAAAAGTTAAATGAAAGTTTTAAGCACAAGGCCATAGAAATGTTATCTGATAAGGTAAAGCAAGATATAGATATGAAAACCGAGGAAATTAAAAATACAATAAGTTCTCTAATAAAAAACATTAAAGAAGAAAATATATTATCAGAAGGGAAAATAGTCGGGTTCTTAAAACAGCATATAAATGATTTTAAAGTGTTTAACTCAGTATCTAATCAATATTATTACATGGATGTGCCTGTAAATGTGGATAATAGTAATTATGAATGTAAATTAATAATTAAGGATGAAAGAAAAAAGGGCAAAAAGATAGACAGTAAAAGCGTAAAAATAGCAGCATCCATTAATACTAAGAATATGGGAGAAGTAGATGCATTTATAAGTGTCAATAATGCTAATATGGATATCAATATTAAATCTCAAAAGGAATTTATTAACTTGTTAAAGAATAATATAAATAGTATTTCAGAATCCTTAACAAATTTAAATTATAATATATGTATAACTGTAGATAAAAAGGAAGAGAAATTTGATATAATAAATTGTAGGGATTTTTTTGATGATAGCTTTTTAGGTAATGTAAATGCAAGGGTATAAAGTATTTTGAGGTGAATGATATGGAAAAGAAGAGAAAGGCTGCTGCTTTAAGATATGAACAAAATTATGATGCACCTATAGTAACAGCAGCTGGTATGGGGCATGTTGCTGATAAAATATTGGAAAAGGCAAAGGAAAATAGTGTTCCTGTAGTTTACGATGAAGAACTTGCCAGTTTACTTACTAATGTAGATGTAGGAGAATCTATTCCCTATGAGATTTATGATGTAGTAGCTAAAGTAATAGCCTATGTAATGGAGATGGATGGAACGTTAGACGGAAGGTGAGAATATGGCATTATATGCAATATCAGATTTACATTTGTCATTTGAAGCAGATAAGCCAATGGGCATATTTGGAGAGAAATGGATTAACCATGAAGAAAAGATTAAAGAGAATTGGCTGGATACAGTAAATAATGAGGATACAGTTTTAATTGCAGGTGATATATCCTGGTCTATGAAAATGGAAGATGGTAAAATAGACTTAGAATGGATACATAACCTTCCAGGGAGAAAGATACTTATCAAGGGGAATCATGATTACTGGTGGACTAGTATATCAAAACTGAACAGCATGTATCAGGATATGAAATTTATACAAAATAATTACTTTTCTTATGGGGAGTATGCTATTTGTGGTACTAGAGGATGGATTTTGCCTGAAGCGGATAAATTTACAGAGCATGATAAAAAGATATATGATAGGGAACTTATAAGACTTAAGTTATCATTAGAGTCAGCTAAAAAGAGTGGATTTAATAAGTTTATAATTATGATACATTATCCTCCGATAATCAATAATTCAGTAGATGCAGGATTGTTAGAAATATTTAATGAGTATAGTGTGGATAAGGTAATATATGGTCATATCCATAATGCGAATAAAGAAAGTCATTTTCAGGGAAAGATAGAGGAAATAGAATATAGTCTAACCTCGTGTGATTATTTGGATTTTGCTCCAGTAAAAATTTTATAATTTTTACTGGCTAAATTGTTGACAAATATATCGTAAAAACATAATATATAAATATAGCGATAGGGGGTATAAGAATGAATAACTATAACGAGGAATTATTTAAGGAAAAGGCAGAACTCCTAAAGGCTCTTGCCCACCCTGTACGTCTTTGTATAGTAAAAGGACTTTTAGAAAATGGTGGTTGTAATGTAACACATATGCAGAATTGCTTAAACGCACCTCAATCTACCATATCACAACATCTACAAAAGTTAAGAAGTTTAGGAATAATAAAAGGTGAACGAAATGGACTTGAGATAAATTATACCGTGGCAAGCCCTTTAGTTAGGAAGTTAGTTGAAGCTTTATTCGAGGAATAATTTTTATGGAGGTATTCTATGAGTAAGAAGGTTTTAATAGTCGGAGGAGTTGCAGGTGGGGCATCTGCAGCAGCAAGACTTAGAAGATTAGATGAAGAAGCAGAAATTGTAATGTTTGAAAAAGGAGAGTATATTTCCTTTGCAAATTGTGGACTTCCATATCATGTTGGAGAAGCTATAAAGGAAAGAGAGAAACTTATAGTGCAAACTCCAGAGGCAATGTCTGCAAGATTTAATATGGATATAAGAACAGAAAGTGAAGTTGTAGAGATAGATGTAAAAAATAAAAAGGTTAAAGTAAAAGGTAAAAATAAAGGTGAATATGAAGAAACTTATGATTATCTAATACTTTCACCAGGAGCAAAGCCTTTAAAGCCAACTATCGAAGGAATAGATAATGAAACAATATTTACGTTAAGAAATATTCCGGATACAGATAAAATTAAGGGTTATGTAGATAATAATAACATTAAAAATGCAGTGGTTATAGGTGGAGGATATATTGGGGTTGAGATGGCAGAAAATTTGACTCATAGAGGAGTTAAAACAGTACTAGTTGAAGCAGCGCCACACATCCTTGCACCTTTTGATTCTGAAATGGTCGCTTATGCAGAAAAAGAACTTCAAGAAAACGGGGTAGGACTTGTGCTTGGAGATGGAGTAAAATCCTTTATGAAAGAAGGAGGAAGAACTTCAGTAGTACTTTCTAGTGGAAAGACATTAAAAGCTGACATGGTGGTACTTTCAATAGGAGTAAGTCCGGACACTGGATTTTTAAAGGATAGTGGAATTGAATTAGGACCTAAGGGCCATATCATAGTAAATGATAATATGGAAACAAATATTGAAAATGTTTATGCTGTGGGAGATGCCGTAGAAATAGTAGATTTTATAAATAAAAGTAAAGCGGCAATAGCTCTGGCAGGACCTGCTAACAAGCAAGGAAGAATAGCGGCAGATAATATTTCTGGTATAAAGTCAACCTTTAAGGGAACTCAAGGCACTGCAATTATAAAAGTATTTGATTTAACTGCAGCAAGCACTGGAAATAATGAGAGAACACTACAAAAGTATAATATGCCATATAAGGTTGTATATGTTCATCCACAATCTCATGCATCATATTATCCAGGAGCTATACCAATGTCTATAAAACTTATATTTAATGATGAAGGGAGAATACTTGGAGCTCAGGCCTGTGGATATGATGGAGTAGATAAGAGGATTGATGATATTGCTACAGCAATAAGACTTAATGGAACTATATATGATTTAGCAGAGTTAGAACTTGCCTATGCGCCGCCATATTCTTCAGCAAAGGACCCAGTAAATATGGCAGGTTTTGTAGCAGAAAATGTACTTACAGGAAAGGTAGAAATGGTATCTCCTTTTGATGTGGATAACAGAGATAAAAATAATGTTACTTTAGTTGATGTATCCTCAACTATTGAATTTAACAGTGGTAGTATAGAGGACTCTATAAATCTACCTGTAGACACTATAAGAGAAAACTTAGATAAGTTAGATAAAAATAAAGAAATATGGTTATATTGTAGAGTCGGCCTTAGAGGATACATTGCAACAAGAATATTAAAAGCTCATGGATTTAATGCAAAAGATATAGCAGGTGGATATAAGACCTATGAAATGATTAAGTTTAAACCAGACGATGTAGATGAAAGCGATTTTGAGAATAATACACATATGAAAATTAATAATACAAATAAAGGTGTGGATAATGTGAATATGTCTGAAAATAAAGTGATAAATCATCCACAGGAAGATTTACAAATAACTAAGGAAATAGATATATGTGGACTTAGCTGCCCTGGTCCATTGATGCAGGTTAATGCAACAATAGGTGCAATGAAAGAGGGGGAAGTGCTAAAAGCTAAGGCATCTGATCCAGGTTTTTATGTGGACATTAAATCTTGGTGTCAAAGAACGAATAATACACTTTTAGACGCTAAAAAGGAAAAGGGTATGGTTACAGCAGTGATTAAAAAGGGTATTAATGAAAATGCAGTTAGTAGAGTAGAAAACTTAACAATGCCATCTAAAGATAACAAGACTTTGGTTGTATTTAGTGGAGATTTGGATAAGGCTATTGCATCCTTTATAATAGCTAATGGAGCTGTTGCTATGGGTAAAAAGGTTACTATGTTCTTTACTTTCTGGGGATTAAATATACTAAGAAAGCATGAAAAGGTATCTGTAGCAAAAGGATTTATGGATAAGATGTTTGGAATGATGATGCCAAGAGGAAGCAGACGATTAAAGCTTTCAAACATGAACATGATGGGAATGGGAGCGAAGATGATAAGAAATGTTATGAAAAATAAAAATGTAAGCTCCTTAGAAGAATTAATTCAGTCAGCTATAGATAGTGGCATAGAAATAGTTGCATGTCAAATGTCCATGGACGTTATGGGAATAAAGCATGAAGAACTTATAGATGGAGTTAAGATAGGTGGAGTAGGATATTACTTAGGAGAAGCTGAAGATTCAAACGTAAATTTATTTATATAATAATTAAGAGGCATAAGATAAAGTTTATCTTATGCCTCTAGCTTTTTTTAAACAATTTTGAAAGAAAGCCTATATTTTTAGATTTAGATTCATCATTGCTTAAATCAACGGAGGGAGGCAATTCGGTAGTTTTTAACTCTTCTATAGCTTGTTTTTCTTTGATTAAATCCCTTTGGCCACGTGCCAAATCCTTAAGCTTTACACTAGAACCTTTAGAGGTTATGACATCTCCAAACCACTTTAAAGCCTTGTCATCCTGAGCTAGTCTTCGATTTAATTCTCCTATGAGATAGATTAAAGTGAACTTGTCCATGCCGTATATAGGTAAATCTTCATTTAAATAAGCATCTTCAAAACCTTTAAGAGATTCACTTAAGAAAATATTTTCATTTTCCGTATCAGTTTTTAATCTATACATCCAAGCTATTTTTAAGCAAGTCATAGCTTTTTTGCTGGATTTAGAACCTATTACAATATAATTTAATAAGGCTAGTTTATATCGTTCAATAGCTATATCTTCATTATATTCTTCGGGATATTCCCTTCCCTTCCATTTAGATTTAACTTTGGTGATTACGGCATTTACTTGCAGGTCACTTAATCTACCAAAGTCATTTTTTAACGATGCATATCCGCAATTATCACAAATCCATACATCGTAAAAATACGGATTTATAAGGCTAAATCTCATAAAGAGATCTGAATCTTTCGAGGCAAGCCTGTAGGAAGAAGTTTTCACAGCTTTAGCCTTAAATACATTGTTGCACACAGGACAGGATACTTCCTTTTCGTAGATATGGGATAATTTGTTGACTTCCTTTTTTTTATCCTCTACAATTGAAGTATTATTATCTTTTTTATATATATTTATATCGTTTAAGTTATCAAAGCCTAAGCTTTGTAAATCTGAAAAAATTTTATTACTCATTTTAATCACCATTTAACCCAATATTTTTGTAGTATATATATATTATTATATCAAAAATATTTAAAAGTGTTTTATGAATTCAAAATTTAGTATAGTATAATTATAAAGAATTAAAAGGAAGGTGGCGTTCATATGGCTATAAGGGAATGGAAAACTTTTTTAATACCTTATGAACAGGCTGTAGAAGAGCTAAAAGTTAAGTTTAGAAGTATAAGAACTGAATATAGAAGAAAAAATGAATATTCTCCTATAGAATTTGTAACAGGAAGAGTTAAGGAATTATCAAGTATTTTTGAAAAAGCAAATAAATTTGACATACCCTTAGATAAAATAGAATACGAAATGGAAGATATATCTGGTATTAGGGTAATGTGTCAATTTGTAGATGATATAGAAAAGGTAGTAGGGCTTATACGCCAAAGAAGTGATATGAGAATCATGTATGAAAAGGATTATGTTACTAACGTAAAGGGAAGTGGTTATAGAAGTTATCATGTTATTGTAAAATATCCTGTTAATATGGCAGATGGGACAAAGGATATTTTAGCAGAGTTTCAAATAAGGACCTTAGCCATGAACTTTTGGGCAACTATAGAGCATTCGTTAAATTATAAATATAAGCATGATATACCTAAGGAAATAAGAAATAAACTTAAAGTTGCAGCAGATGCAGCATTTCAGCTAGATCAAAGAATGCTTGAAATAAAGGATGAAATAAAGGATGCTCAAAAAATATTTGAGGTAAAATCTAATATAGTATCAGATATTATGGACAATATCCTAATGCTATCATCGCTTGGTAAAACTTCGGAATCTACCAGGTATCAAGTTCAGTTAAATAAACTTGTTGAAGAAGGGGAAGTATCCGAATTAAATAACTTATTAAATGCTACAGAAAAAACATTAGATAGATATAAATAAAAATCCCGCTAAAATATTAGCAGGATTTTTATTTATATTATTTTACAACTATATTTACAAGTTTGCCTTTTATAACAATTACTTTAGCTATATTTTTTCCTTCTGTGTTCTTTTGAATTTCATCACAAGTAAGTGCGGCTTCTTTTATGGCATCTTCAGTTAAATTAGAAGGTACATTTATTCTTGCTTTGATTTTGCCATTTATTTGTATAGCTATTTCAACTTCATCCTTAATTAAAGCTTTAGGATCAAATTCAGGCCACTTCTCATTAAATACAGAGAAATCTTTTCCGCAAAGGTCCCATTGCTCTTCTCCAAAGTGAGGAGCAAATGATGATATAAGTTTTATAAAGTCAAGTATACATTCTTTTAAGAAAGAAGCATTTTTACTTTCTTCACTTAAATATTTAGATAAAGCATTTGTAAACTCCATAAGTCTTGCTATACAAGTATTAAACTGCATTTTTTCCACATCTTCTGTTATAGACTTAATAGTAGAATGTCTTATAAAGTTTAATTCCTTTTCAGTTTTATCTACAGTATTTTTATCATTTATAGGGTTTTGGGTATATTCTCTAGAAGAACCTAGTATTCTTTCAACTCTATCTATAAATCTTGCTACAGATTTAATTCCATCGTCACTCCATGCTCCGCCTTCAGTATAATCAAAACCAAACATTAAATACATTCTAAACACATCTGCACCAAATTCAGTTATATAATCATCAGGTGAAATTGTGTTTCCTTTAGACTTACTCATCTTTTGTCCATCAGGTCCAAGTATAAGGCCTTGATGAGTTAAGGATGTAAATGGTTCATCAAAGTTTAAATAGCCCATATCTCTAAGCGCCTTTGTAATAAATCTAGCATATAAAAGATGCATGCAAGCATGTTCAGGGCCTCCTACATACTTATCCACAGGAAGTATTTCGTTAATCATTTCAGAATTAAAAGCTTCTTTATCATTTTTATTATCTGCATATCTTAAGTAATACCAAGAAGAACATACAAATGTATCCAAAGTATCTGCTTCTCTCTTTGCATGACCACCGCATACTGGGCAAGTAGTATTTATAAATTCCTCTGATTTAGCAAGAGGAGATTTACCATCTGGAGCAAATTCAACGTCATATGGCAGCTTTACTGGCAGCTGATCTTCAGGTACTGGGACAGTTCCGCACTTATCACAATGTATCATTGGAATAGGTGTACCCCAATATCTTTGACGAGATACAAGCCAGTCTCTTAATCTATAGTTTATTTTTTCTGAGCCTAATTTTTTGTCTTCAAGCTTTTTAACAATAGCGCTTCTTGCTTCTTCAGAATTTATTCCATTGAATTCTTCACTATTTATCATAGTTCCTGGGTCTGTATAAGGAAGATCTCCACCATCTACAACTCTTTCAATTGGAAGATTGTATTTAGTTGCAAAAGCAAAATCTCTTTCATCATGAGCTGGAACGGCCATAACTGCACCAGTACCATAGGTATTTAATACGTAATCTCCAACCCAAATAGGAACCTTGCGTCCATTTACAGGATTTATAGCATAAGAACCAGTAAATACTCCTGTTTTTTCTCTAGTTATGGATTGTCTTTCTATATCAGATTGTTTTTTAGTTTCATCTTTATATGCTTCTACCTGTTCTTTATATTCATTTGTAGTAACCTTATCCACTAGTTCGTTTTCAGGGGCAAGCACCACATAAGTTACACCATACAATGTATCTGCTCTTGTGGTAAATACACTAAACTCTAAATTAGAGTTATCTATTTTAAAGTTAACTTCAGCTCCTGTAGATCTTCCAATCCAGTGTTTTTGCATTGATTTTGTTTTTTCAGGCCAATCTAGGGTATCAAGCTTTTCTAAAAGCTCATCTGCATAATCTGTAATTTTTAAGAACCATTGAGTTAAGTTCTTTTTTGTAACCTCTGTACTGCATCTTTCGCAGCTGCCATCAACAACCTGCTCATTTGCAAGAACAGTATTACAGCTAGGGCACCAATTAACAGGAGCTTTTTTTCTGTAAGCAAGACCCTTTTCATATAACTTTAAAAATAACCATTGGTTCCATTTGTAGTAATCTTCTTTACAAGTTATAACCTCATTTTCCCAGTTAAACATTGCTCCCATAGCTTTTAGTTGCTTTTCCATGGTTTCAATGTTTTTCATTGTGGAATCATAAGGATGTATTCCTGTTTTTATAGCAAAGTTTTCTGCAGGAAGACCAAAGGCGTCAAAACCCATAGGTTGAAATACATTATATCCTTGCATTTTTTTAACTCTTGCCCATGAATCTACAGGTCCGTAATTGAACCAGTGTCCCGCATGAAGTTTACTTCCAGATGGATAAGAAAACATTTCAAGAACATAAAGCTTTTTTCCAGGATTATTTTTATCGAATTTATATAGTTTTGATTCTTCCCACTTTTTTTGCCACTTTTCATCAATTTTTGTGCTGTAGTTAGCCATATATTATCGCTCCCTTTAATTTGAATTTTATATATTTATTTATAAAACAAAAAACCTTCGTCTCTTAATAAAAGAGACGAAGGTTTAAACTCCGCGGTACCACTCTATTTAAAGCTAAGGATTAGCTTTCTCTTAAAATTTTAACGGAATAACCGTATCTGTTTTTCTACAGATAAGCTCCCAAGGCGAGTTCATAATTCATTACTACTGTTTTACACCACACAACAGCTCGCTAAAAGTAATAAAATTACTACTACTCCTGTTCAAAGCCTTTAAATATAAAATTTTATTAAATTTTATACTAAATAGATTTTAATGTCAATACCTATAAAGTTATAAAAGAAGAACTCTTGATTAACAAGAGTTCTTATGGCTGCCCATGCTGGACTCGAACCAACAGGATGCCTGCTCCAGAGGCAGGTGCCTTACCATTTGGCTAATGGGCATTATATCTATTTTTTTGTCGACCATATTGTCGACATTTATTATTATATCAAATTATTAAAATGTGTCAACAGTTTTTTATAAGTTTTTTAGAAGTTTTGTCTTAACATAATGTATTGCATAAGTTAGCACATAGTCATAAAAATAGAAGGCTATTTCTAAGGCCATAATAAAAAGAGGTATAGGCAATTTGATTTTAGTTAAATCAACTTCTCCTAAAAATAAGAATTTGTATAAAAGATAACACAAAAATAAGCACAAATTAAAAAATAGATATTTTAAAAGCCATTCTAGCTTTGAATTTCTAATTCTTTCTATAAGAAATTTTATAATTCCATAGGTTCCAAAGAAAATAATATATAAAATCACTTGTCCTCTAAGCCCTAATAACAAAAAACTTATAATGGAAGTAGCAATATACATAACTATGGTGTTTTGCAAACTTGTAGATATTAAGGCTACAGGAGTTAAGGAGGAAGCTATTCCTAATATAAAAATCTTATTTGTAGGTATTATAGTACTTAGATATATTAATAAGACACCTAGGGCTGTAAGAAAGCCTCCCTTTGATATATGAGAACTTTTCAAAGTCATCATCTCCTAATTTGAACTAGTTATGATATTTTAATTAACAACAACTAATTAAATCTCCACCTAAACATTCGCAGCAGCAATCAGCGCAATAAAGTTTAAGGCATAAGTCACCCATACCATTATCATTTCTTCTAGTAGAATAATAAGGTTCCCTATAAGAGTTATTCATACTGTTGATGCGATTTAGAGCTTCTCTATATTCTGAATTTGAAGGGTCCATGTTACAAGCATTGCGAATATATTGATAAGATGAATCATGCCAACCCTTTCTTAAGTATACAAGTCCCATAAGGTAATTCCATTCTGCATTTCTTACATTTATATTTTCTAGCTTTTGTTGGGCGGAATTAAAGTTTCCATTTTGTATATCCATTCTTATACTATTATAATCGCTGTAATTATTAGAATTAGAAGAGTTGTAATTATTATTAGAGCCATTATATGAAGTACTTTGACCGTTTTTCATAAGATAATCATAAGCTTCATTTAGCTCTCTCATCTTTTCTTCAGCTAAGTCCTTTAAAGGATTATTACCATATTGATCTGGATGATATTTTTTTGCCTGTTCTCTATAAGCCTTTTTTATTTCTTCCTGAGAGGCTCCTTGTTTAATACCTAACACTTCATAGGGATTTCTCATTTTCAAAAACACTCCTTTTAAAAACTTTGTTAATTTTTTCAATCATTCCTAATTGCAATATGTTATAAAGCAAATCATAGTTTCTTTTTATAGGCAGCTTATCTAATAAGTAAGTACAGGTTCTTCCACAACTTAATAATGTAAATTCTATCCTAGCTTCAATAGCTTCTTTAAAGCGTTCATAATCTAAATTATCAGTATTTAACACTGAACTTATAGCATTAAACTTATTATTTTCCATATCCTTTTGTAAATCATCAAATGCATCTATTACATAAATCCATTTGCCTAAATTATATCCGAATTCCTGCATGTGTTTTTTTATGACTTTATCAGTTATAGTATATGATAAAAGGTAAGCTGTAAGCTCTCCAAATGGGTGACATAATGAATCTAATGTATGTTTTTGGGCACTTTTTTCCACATTGTAAAGTTCTTGCAGCTTATCCCTTGTAAAATCTGTGATTTCTTTATAATTATTAAAATATTTTTTTAAATAATATTTTAGCATAACAGAAGATAGCTTACTTTTAATACTTTTATCATCTTGTACATTATCTAAAAGTTTAAAATAAAACAGCATAACATTACAATAAGCTGCATAATTTAGAGCATCATTATCGATTATAAATAATTTCTTTTGTACAGGATGAACAACACAATGTTCTCTAGTGCTGATTATAGTATCTTCTTTTAAGGAATCCAATAAAATGCCTAAGAAGGTCATATCATAATTTAAAGACATTCTTGGAATATTTCCACAGTTATTTTTAATTGCTTTGCACAATCCGCAATAATAAGCTTTGAATTTTTCAAAATCCTTTATCTTAAGTTCCATTTTACAAGGAGTAACATAACCAAACATATTATAATCCTTTTCTTTGTTTAAATAATTCTATTAGTTCATATATACTTTTAGATGTGGTATCTTCCATAGTATAACCTAAAGCTTTAACTACTTCTTCTATTTCTTCAGAAGTTTGAGCTTCAATTTCTATATAAGGAAAAGGGCAAAAGCTTTCTTCATTAATATCTATTTCAATTAAAGCATTTTTATATTTATAACTTTCTCTATACTTTTTTATACTTTGAGTAAGTTCAAGACCTAAAGCTTTTAATATAGCTTTTCCTTCTTCACCACTCATTATTTCAACTTCATTTTCATCCATCACTTTAAATTTTTCGCTAGAACTTAAGGTTTTTACAGTTAAATAAAAGTTAGTAGAATTCCTAAGTAAGTCCTCTACAGTGCGTATTCGTGCATAGCCATGTTTTTTTAATAAAGTTTTATCTGGAAAATCAAACAAATCATTTATTTGATTTTCTTCTTTTACTTTTGAGCAATTTAAAACTTTTAATTTATTTCTTAGTTCATTTAAATTTATATCAAGTATCTTAACTTCTAGTTCCTTCAATATAATCACTCCTTATAAATAAGATTATATCATAATTTATTACAATTAAATATTTTAAAACAAAGTAAATAAAGGAACTTATGCTAATAAGATATACAAATATTAAAATAAAATAAGGACAAAATAAATACTGTCAAAGACAAAGTTTAAAGTTTCAAGGAGGTATAATTATGGCTACAAATATGGGAATGACAAATATTAAAAGTGCAGATAAACAAATAGAAGAAAATAACCTAAGGGTTATTAAAGATGAACTTGGTTATGAAGCATTAATGAACAAAAAATATGATTTATATGCACAATATTGTACAAATCCAGAATTAAAAAATTTATGTCAGCAGGGTGCAGCAACTCATAAACAGAACTTTAATCAGTTAAAGTCATATATAGAATCACATCAGTAATATTAAATTATATAGGAGGTAATTTATTATGCATAACTCACCAAACTTAACTGAAAAAGAACTAATGCAAGATCTTTTAACATCAGAAAAACAAGGAGTTACATCTTATGCTACATTTATTACAGAAACTTCTTGTCCGAATTTAAGAGGAGTGCTTATGAATAATTTCAAAAGTATTGAAGGTACTCAATACAAAGTATTTGATGCTATGAGAAATTTAGGATGGTATCAAACACAAGATGCACCCACAGAAGATGTTCAGACAGTAAAAACTAATGCTGTAGTAATGGAAAAAGAATTAAAATAAGAAAGATAATAAAAGTAAAAGGCTCGCCATAGGCGGGCTTTTTATTATGAATCAATATATGGTAATTTACAAGTTAAAGTAAATTGACAATTACGTAAGTATGTTTAATAATTAAGGGGAAAATATTTACTTATGATTATTGTATTCATGGAGGGGTTAAGATGGATTATATTAGTGAAGTCAACATAAATGAGGCTATAATACATGTATTAGATAATAATGCAGATGAACCTATATTAAATGAACAAAGATTAACATTAAATGAAGAAGTATATACCTTTCTACTTAAACACATTCAAAGATGCTTAAAGGATGAAGAACTTAAGTATGCTAAGTTTAAGGAAGAGAGAAATATCATAAAAGAGCTAAGCCAAGAATATTTATCTGCTCAAGGAAATTTCATAGAAGTATCAAAGGAAATAGGGAGACAATTATTCATATTAATGCAGTCTAATGGGAATATACCTTCCGCAGATCTTATAGTAGTAAGTATATCAACAGAAAGAGGCAATATGATTGGAATTATAAAGATGGATTATGTTAAAAATTACACTCATAGTATAAACTTTAATGGAGAAAAAATTGATATAGATATAATTCCAGACCATACGGGACTTCCAGCTAGCAGTCAAAAGATACAAAAATGTGCATTTATAAAATTTATAGATCCAGAACAAGAGTATGATTTACTAGTTATGGATAAGCAAAAAAAGAATAAAGAAGAAGAGTATGGCTCCAACTATTTTATAAATAAGTTTTTAGGTTGTAAAATTGTTGAAAATGAAAGGGATATGACCAAAAACTTTGTAAGAGCTGCAGAAGAATGGACTAGAACAAACTTTAATGAAAATGCAGATAAGGCTGAAAAGGTAAGGAGTTCTATTAAGAAAAAGCTTAAACAAGAAGAAAACTTGAACTTACATGAAGTAACAGATCATATATTTGGCGAAGACAAAGAAAAAAAAGCAAGTTTTGTGGATTACGTTTCTTCAGAAGGAGTTCAAGATAATATAATATTAGATAGAGATTGGATAGAAAAAAAGTTTAAAAGAATAAGATTAAAGATAGATAAGGACATTGATCTTTATATAAACGAACAAGCCTATGATGATATAAATAGATTTCAAATACATAGGAATGGGGATGGAACTATAGATATTGTTATAAAGGGAGTTGTTAATTATATTGAAAAGTAATATTAGGGGTTAGGAGTAAGGCACTAGGAATAAGAATTTAAAAGAATTTCTAGTTCCTAATCTCTGCTCAAATAAGAAACAAATAGCTTCAACTTAAAAAGTAACCCATCAGTTTTAAATATAACTGATGGGTTACTACAATATTCTCAGTATTAACTATTAATTAAATTAAAGACTGTTAGATGAACCTAAAACATTTTTAATTTTGTTTTGAACAAGACCTTCTATAGCTTCTCTTCCAGCACCTAAGTATTTTCTTGGGTCTATTTCTTTTGGATTTTGTGCTAAAACTTTTCTTATGGAAGCTGTTAACGAAAGTCTTAAATCTGTATCCATGTTTATTTTACAAACAGCCATGGAAGATGCTTTTCTTAACATTTCATTAGGAACTCCCTTTGCTCCAGCAATTTCTCCACCAAATTCATTGCACATTTCAACGAAAGTAGGTTCCACGGAAGAAGCACCATGAAGAACTATTGGGAAGTTGTGTATTCCTTCTGCTTCAAGTTTTTCTGTTATAGAAGCTAGTCTATCAAAGTCAAGTTTAGCCTCTCCTTTAAATTTGTAAGCTCCATGACTTGTTCCAATAGCTATAGCTAAGGAATCAACTCCAGTTCTCTTTACGAAATCAACTGCTTCGTTAGGATCTGTATATGTAGCTTCATGACCTGCAACTTTAACATCATCTTCTACACCAGCAAGTTTACCAAGTTCAGCTTCTACTACAACTCCTTTGGAGTGAGCATACTCTACAACTTCTTTTGTAAGCCTTACATTTTCTTCATAATCATAATGAGAACCATCAAACATAACAGATGTAAATCCAGATTCTATGGCAAGTTTAACTTGATCCATGTTAGCACCGTGATCTAAATGTAGTGCAATATCAATACCCGTGTCTTCAATAGCAGCATCAACCATATGTTTTAAATATTTAGGACCAGCATATTTTAATGCACCAGCAGAAACTTGAAGAATAACAGCAGAGTTTTCAGCTTTTGCAGCATTTACAACTCCTTGAATTATTTCCATGTTATTAATATTGAATGCACCTATTGCATATTTCCCTTCAAAAGCTTTTTTAAACATTTCCTTTGTTGTAACTAAAGCCATTTATATCACCTTCCATACCAAATTTGTATTTATACTATATATATTATAAATCATGGTAAAATAATTTGCTACAATTATTAAAAAATATTACACAATGTTTGCATTTGGAGAAATAAGTGTAGCATATATATTATAAATGAGTGATAAATATCAAAATATATTTTGAGTGTTAATTTTTTCTAGATTAAGTATATGCTCAAATAAAAATTTTATAGCATAAATGCTTGCCATAGACTCATCTTTGTTATGATAATTAACATATTGTGTTAATTTGCTAATTTCACTATGAATATTATCTATTTCTCGATGATGCACGAATATACATATTTTATTAGAGTGTGTATTCCATTCAGTCATGAGTTTTTTTACAGTAATATTAGCTTCATCCCATTTTTCTTCTATAATAAATTTTTCTAGGTTACTATTAGTTGTAGACATGGAAGTACAAGTGTTTGAAAGAAAAAATATAGAATAAATCATAGTGCTTATCATAGTTAAAAATAAGATTAGGGGAAGGAATATGTTTTTCATAAAAGTCACGTCCTTTTTTGATAATAAAACTCTCCTTTAGAATTTATTAATGCTATAAAAATTTCATCTACAGAATTCACTCCAGAAGACTTTAGTTTTGATAGAAGTTTATCTTCAGTCATTTTAACAAGCTTTAGGTTTTCATGATTTATTTTTCCATCAAGAATTAAGGTTATAGGAAGACTATCTTGTTTTGTTTTAATATTCAAATCTTGTTTTGTAACAGGAGTAGAATCCGTCTTAGGTATGATAGATAGTTGGCCGCTGGTTTCTAAAATGGCATATTGAACATCTTGGATATTATAAAAGCCCTGAAGACGGAGCTCCTCCATCAAGTCATTTATATTAAATTTTTGATGCTTTAGTTCATTGATATCTATTTGCCCATCTTCTATCAAAATACTAGGTTTCCCATTTACTATATTTCTAAGTTTTTCACTTTTTAATTGTAATATTACTAGGGAAGCTTGCAAAACTATTAAAGTTATTATAGGTATAACTCCATGAATTAATGGTACCTCTGTATCTTGCATTGGAAGTGATGCCAGTTCCGAAATCATTATAGTTATAGCAAGTTCAAAAGGCTCTAGCTGACCAATTTGCTTTTTACCCATTATTCTCATAGCTATAATTACTATAAAGTATAATATAATAGTTCTTATAAGTACTATAAACAAAATATCACCCCTCTATAATGTATATTTTTTCTTAAAAATTTCAAAATTATTAGTAAAGTTAGATTAATTTTCACAAATTTAAAGTATAATATTAGTACAATAAATATAGGGGGATAATATATGGCACAGTTTAAATTAAATTTACCAGGCTCAAATAACGTGATTGTAGAAGAAGGTACCGACATTAAATCTGTAGTAGATAAATACTTAAGTGATATTAAGCTTCCAGCTATTTTGGGGAAAATAAACTATCAGACTTATGAACTTAATAGTCCTGTGAAAGAAAATGGTACTCTTCAAGTAATTGATATTACAAATAGTATAGGGCTTAAGGCTTATATAAGAACTCTTCAGTTTATACTTATAAAGGCTGTATTAGATATTTTCCCCAAGGCTAAAATAAGTATAGAACATTCCTTAAGTAAGGGAATATATGGAGAAATAGAAAAAGAAACCCCTTTAAATGAGGAAGAAATTATAAAGATTAAGGATAAAATGAAAGATCTCATAAGTTTAGATATTGTAATAAACAAAGTAACTGTTAAAAAGGAAGAAGCCATAAAAATATTTAGCAGTTATGGTATGGATGACAAAATAAGGCTTTTAAAACACGTTAATTTAGAAAAAGTAAGTCTTTATGAGTTAGATGGAAGATATGACTACTTTTATGGGCAAATGGCACCATCTACTGGAGTTATTCAAATGTTTGATTTAATATATTATAAACCAGGTCTTCTTTTAAGATACCCTACAGAAGAAAATCCATTCAAGATTCCAGAGTTGATAGAGCATAAAAAGCTTGCTAAAATTTTTAAAGAAACAGAGGAATGGGGAAGAATATTAGATGTAGCAGATGTAGGATCATTAAATGATAAGGTTGAATCAGGAGAAATGATAGATATAATAAGGGTAGCAGAAGCACTGCATGAAAAAAAGGCAGCATATATTGCAGATATGATAAGTGAAAGAAAGAATACAAAGCTTATATTAATTGCAGGCCCATCATCATCTGGCAAAACAACCTTTGCCAGAAGACTAGGCATACAACTTAGAGTTAATGGGCTTATTCCTGTTCCGCTAGGTCTGGATGACTATTTTGTAGACAGAGATAACACTCCTAAGGATGAAAATGGAGAGTTTGACTTTGAATCTATATTTGCTCTTGATTTGGCGCTTTTTAATAAGAACCTTCAGCAAATACTTAGTGGAATGGAAGTTGAAATACCTACTTATAATTTTAAAAAAGGAAAGAGAGAATGGAATGGAGAAAAAATTAAACTTCCGCCCAATGGAATACTTATAGTAGAAGGTATACATGGATTAAATGAAATGCTTACTGCATCTATTCCTTTTGAAAATAAATTTAAAATATATATAAGTGCCCTTACTCAGTTAAACCTTGATAATCACAATAGAATATCTACAACGGATGTTAGAATAATGCGTAGAATTGTAAGAGATTATTTATCAAGGGGCTATGGAGGAGAAGAAACATTAAAGATGTGGCCTTCCATAAAGAGGGGAGAAGAAAAAAATATATTTGTATACCAGGAAAATGCTGATGTAATGTTTAATTCAACGTTAGTGTATGAGTTATGCGTTCTGAAAAAATTTGCTTTAAGTGAATTGAATAAAATACAGCCTGAAAGTAGTGTTTATTATCAGGCGCAAAAGCTTAAGAGCTTTTTAAACTTCTTTAAGGACGTAGACGTGAGCTTTGTACCTGAAAATTCAATTTTAAGAGAATTTATAGGGGGAAGTTGTTTTTATAAGTACTAAAGAAAAGGTGGTTTAATATGAAAAAGTTTGGTGTATTCGATATTGTAGGACCTATAATGATAGGGCCATCAAGTTCTCATACTGCTGGAGCAGCAAGGCTTGGAAAGATAGCCAGAATTATAGCAGGTAAGGGAATAAAGTCTGTGGAATTTTACTTGCATGGTTCTTTTGCCAAAACTTATAAAGGACATGGAACGGACAGAGCATTAGTTGCTGGAATACTTGGCATGGATCCGTGGGATGAAAGACTTAGGGATTCCATAAAAATAGCTAAGGATAAGAATATAGATATAACATTCCATGAAGCTGATTTAGGAGATGTCCATCCAAATACGGTAAAGTTTATAATTCATAAGGATGATGGAGCTATAATAGAAGTAATGGGTTCTTCGGTAGGAGGAGGAAATATTGAAATAACTAGAGTAAATGGTGAAGAGATTGAATTTACAGGGGCGTACCCTACTCTTATAATAAATCATATAGATATTCCGGGTATGATTTCTAAAGTTACTGCATTACTATATGAAGGGAATATAAATATTGCCTTTATGAAGGTATATAGAAGTAAAAGAGGAGCAAATGCAACTATGGTATTTGAAACAGATAGCATAGTAGAAGAAAATATAGTACAAAGGATAAAAGATATTCCTTATATAGGAAGTGTCAAAGTAATAAGTCCTACAGAGGAATAAAATTTTAGCTAACTAAGTATACTTAAATAGGAAAAATATTTAAGAGGTGACTATGTCTCACAGAAAGGTAGTTCAAGATTACTATTTAGATATTAATAATTTAGCGGATTTACTGACTAAGTTTACTAATTCTTATAGACTTCTAATTGGAGGTGCTCAAGAGTTAAATGGTATAGCATTAGCTAGTAAAAACGATGTAAAGAAAGCACTACAAAGAGCTAATGAACTAGGGCTCGTTATTGATGATCTTATAGATGTTTTAGATGTATGTGGATGTAATTATATGAACTACTGCAAATTAAAATCTCATGTTATAAAGGCTAAAATTCAAATAAGAAATATTGAAACAGAAGTGGATGAAGAATTAAATCTAAAAGAATAGCTCATTGTAAATTTTTAAAACTTACAATGAGCCTTTTTTATACTTTTTTAAATCTTAATTTGCTTATCATAAGATAAGAGAACATTACCACTAAGATTATTGGCAATATAGGTTGCACCACTCTATCTATAGTTAATAATGAATAAAGAGCTAAAAAGGAACCGGCTGCAGTAATAGGCACACCAGTAAATAATCCATCAAAGGATGTTATGTTATATCTTGCTAATCTATATGCTCCAGACATAGGGAAAATCAACAATAAAAGATAACCTAAAAGTCCCAATTCTGAAAAGCTATATAAGTTAAATACTAATATAGAAGGTGCAACTCCGAAGGATACTAGATCCGCTAATGAATCTAATTCTTTTCCAATCTCGCTTGATACATCTAAAAATCTAGCTACCCTACCATCATATCTATCTATTAATCCAGCAATAAGAATAAATAGAGAGGCCATTTTATAATCAGCTTGAAAAGTCATAATTAAAGACAATACCCCAAAAGCCAAATTACTTAAAGTAAAAATATTAGGGACTGCGTTTTTGTTCATTAAAATATCAACTCCTAAAAATTTTTAATAAATACAATAATATAAATGCGGTTACTATATATTATAACTCAAATCTAATTTATAATTAATAAAAACTTAAAAAAATTATTAAAATTTTTATGAATTAATAATTTTAACAATATTTTACTAGCAAGTATTCTAATAAGTTTAGATTTATATAAATCATATAAAGTATAGTATTATAAATAAATATTCAGGAGAAACTATGACGGGAGGTGTTATGATATGAAAGTAAAAGATATTATGACAAAGAATGTAGCAAGTTTAAATCCAGAGGATACTGTAGAGCATGCAGCACAACTTATGAAGGAATATAACATAGGATCTCTTCCGGTGTGTAATGAAGAGAAGGTAATAGGCATAATTACAGATAGGGATATAGCTATAAGATCCTCAGCAGAAGGAGAAAATGTTCAAAAGCAAACAGTTAGAGACATAATGACATCTAATCCTGTAACTATAAAAAGTGATATAGATGTAGAAGATGCAGCAAGAATAATGAGTGAAAGACAAATAAGAAGATTACCAGTAATTGAAAGTAATAATTTAGTAGGAATGCTCTCTTTAGGAGACGTTTCTGTGGAATCAGGTTCAAATGAAACTGCAGGAGAGGCTTTGAGTAATATTTCAGAACCAAGTACACCTTTGTTATAATAAGGCATCCATTTAGAAAAGGAATTTGTAACAAAATAAAAAGTTTTTATTAACTATCATTTAAAGCCAAATCCACAAGCTTTGTGTATCTTGTGGGTTTGGTAAATATATACTATAATAATTAAGGAAACATCTTATAATTCTGTATGGGTTATTTAAAAAAATAGGAGATCTAGTATGAAAAAAGTAAAATTTATTTATAATCCTTATTCAGGTGAAAATTCAATAATTTCTGATCTAGATAGTATTGTAAAAATACATCAAAGATATAACTATTCTATAGTCCCTTATAGAATAAGTATGGACTATGATTTATCTAAAGCTTTTGATGATATAGACGAGAGTTTTAGTTACATATTGGTTGCTGGAGGAGATGGAACCTTAGATAATGTAGTGAATCATATGAGGAACTTGAATATAAATAAACCTATTGGTATACTTCCCGTGGGAACTGCAAATGATTTTGCTAAGTATTTAGGCATACCTCAAGATGTAGAAGAAGCTTGCATTCAAATTTTAAATAGTAAACCTAAGGGTGTAGATTTAGGGAAAGTTAATGATAAGTATTTTTTGAATGTAGCAAGTACGGGTTTATTTACAGATATATCTCAAAAAACAGATGTGAATTTAAAAAATAGCTTAGGTAAGCTCGCTTACTATGTAAAAGGGATAGAACAAATACCTAATTTTAGAAAGCTAAGGGTTAAAGTAACCTCGGAAGAAATAACTTATGATGGTGATATGTATTTAATGTTAGTGTTCAATGGACAAACAGCTGGAAATTTAAAATTAGCATATAAAGCTCAGACGGACGATGGCCTATTAGATGTTATTATAATTAAGGCAGCAACTATTAGAGATATGATACCTCTGTTTATAAAAATGATAAGAGGGGATCACTTAGAAGATACTACAAGTATATTGTATTTTAAGACAGGTAATTTACAGGTAGAAACAGAAGAAAATATTGTTACAGATATAGATGGAGAAAGAGGGCCAGATTTTCCTCTTACAATTGAATGTATAAAAGAAGGCATTCAAATGCTTGGCATTGATATAAATCAAGAAAAACATAGCTTAAAAAGACCTGGACTTATAAGGGCAAGATTAAAATAATAAAATGGATACAGAATAAAAATTCTGCATCCATTTATTTTTAGCGTTTTTTTGATTTCTTATTTTTGCTATTCTGTTTATTTGATGAGTTTTTAGGCTCTTTATCTCCAATAAGGCAATGAGCGCCTTTTCCAATAAGGTCTTCACGATTGCATGCTATAAGGGCATCTTTAACTGTATTATAATTTTTAGGTATTTTAAATTGAAGCAAAGCCCTTTGCATATTTTTTTCCTTTTGAGTTTTAGGCGTATATACTTTTTCTCCTGTGAGGGGATTTATTCCAGTATAATATATAGTAGTTGAGAGACTGCCAGGGGTAGGGTAAAAATCCTGCACTTGCTCAGGAATGTATCCCATTTGCTTTATATATTGTGAAAGTTCAACTGCTGCATTTAAGTCACTACCAGGATGGCTAGACATCAGGTAAGGGACCAAATATTGTTTTTTATCTAAATTTTTATTTATAGATTTATATTTATTTATAAACTTTTCGTATACATCATTATTAGGTTTTCCCATATATTTTAATACTTTGTTACTTATATGTTCAGGAGCAACCTTTAGCTGCCCGCTTACATGATGTTTACATAAGTCTTTAAAAAAATCATCCTTTTTATCAAGCATTAAATAATCAAATCTAATACCTGAACGAATGAACACCTTTTTAACATTGGGTAGAGATCTTACTCTTCTTAAAAGACCTAGATATTCACTATGATCTACAATTAAATTTTTGCACGGAGTTGGAAACATACATTGTCTATCTTTACAAGTACCTTTAGTTTCTTGAATTTTGCAAGCTCTGTGTCTAAAATTAGCTGTAGGGCCACCTATATCATGAATATAACCTTTAAAGTCAGGAAGAGTAGTTAAAAGTGTTGCTTCATCTACTATAGAGTCTTGGCTTCTGTTTTGAATAACCCTTCCTTGATGAAAGGTTAAAGCACAAAATGAGCAAGAACCAAAGCATCCTCTATGACTTGTAATGGAAAACTTAACTTCTGTTATGGCAGGAATTCCACCATCTTTTTCATACATTGGATGATAGGTTCTGGTAAATGGAAGGTTATAAACCTCATCCATTTCCCTTTCTGTCAAAGGAACTTGCGGTGGATTTTGAACTATATATTGATCGCCGTGTTTTTGTACTACAGTTTTTCCTCGAATGGCATCTTGTTCATAGTACGAAAGCTTAAAGCTCTCGGCATAGGATTTTTTATCTTCTACGCACTCTTCAAATGAAGGGATTTCCACAAAGTCATTTAAATAACTTATATCTTTTGTAGAATATACAGTACCTAAAACATTATTTATTTTAGATATATCCATTCCGTATTTTAAAAGATCTGCAACTTGAATAATGATTTTTTCTCCCATGCCGTATATTAATAAATCAGCTTTAGAATCTAATAAAATGCTTCTTCGTATTTTATCATCCCAATAATCATAATGTGCAAATCTTCTAAGGCTACCTTCGATTCCTCCTATTATAATAGGAACATCCTTGTATGCTTCACGAGCACGATTGGAGTATACTATTACAGCCCTGTCTGGCCTATAGCCTGATTTGCCGCCTGGAGAATATAAATCATCATGGCGTCTTTTTTTAGAAACAGTATAATGATTAACCATGGAATCGATATTCCCTGAATTTATTAAAAAGGCATATTTAGGTTTTCCTAAAGCTTTAAAACTCTCAGCGCTTTTCCAGTCAGGTTGAGCGATTATGCCTACCGTATATCCCTGGCTTTCTAAGACTCTACTTATTATAGCAGAGCCAAAGGATGGGTGGTCAACATAAGCGTCGCCTGTTATAAGTACAAAGTCAAGCTGACTTATGCCTCGTTGTTTTAAATCCTGTTTATTTACAGGTAAAAAATTTTTATTTAAATTCATATTTATAATAAACTCCTATTCTAATTTTATAGTTTATTGTGTACATATTATAAAGCCTTCTAATTATACTATTATAATCTATTTTGTTAGGTAGTAAACATATTTTAAGAAATATCTAGAAATTTACAAGGGGTAAGAATTCTAATGAATTATTTGTAAAAAAGTATATTTTCTTAATAAATTGAGTACATAATTCATAGGAAACAGTAAATAATAGATAAAAACTGTAGATTTTTTAATCCAAATGTATGTGAAGCTATTTATTAAGGAGATTTAAAGAAATATCAAATTTTATGGTTGCAAATTCTTTATTTAGTAATATAATAATAGTATAATAAAATTTAAAATTTAAGGTTAGGTGAGGCTCCTATATAGAGATACGCTGCTGCCCGGAAACATCGAGAGATGCCAATGGGTCAACAAGTACTACCGAATTAAGGTTTTATTTAACGTAGCTGGACTTTGTCCTCATGCTATATAGTGCTAAAACTCAACGAAAATTATTTTTGTTTGTTTTAGGGAGCCTTTGCGCTCTTTTTGTTTTTTGATTAAGTAATCAGGTGGTGAATTTAAATGGAAAGTGGCCCTCGTAGTGGTCGGACAAACTTAAAAGAATTTAATATGTGCTATGCAGAGGCGTGCTTCTATATTATAAGGTGATTTAAGAAGGGCTCTTTATACTAATACGGTATTCCTCTGCATAGGAAGGAGGAATATTATGAAAAGGGTAGAAAGTTTCTTCTTGAGTAAAATTCTCTATAGAAAAGTATATGATGAATTTGGAGATAACATTGGGAAGCTATGGGACATTTATGTTACCACAGAAGATGGTATGCCAAGGGCAATCGGCTATAAAATTAAAAAGGATGGGGAGATCTTCAATTATGAGTTTAAATTAATTCAGTTTATTGAAGATGATCATGGCAAAATGATAACCAAAGTAAAGGGTGCCAGAGAAATAATTCCTAGAGCATACTCGTATCTCTTATCTAGGCATCTTTTAGATAAGCAGATAGTAGATATAAATGGGAAAAAGGTAGTAAGAGTTAATGACCTTAGAATGGCAGAAATTGCAGGTGAATATAGGGTAATTGCAGTAGACACAGGAATACTTGCGCTAGCTAGAAGGCTTAATATGGAGGTAATTGCAAAAAAAGCATATAATTTTTTTCATAGGAGGCCCGGAGATAGTATTATTATGTGGGATAATGTGGAGTCCCTAGAGATGATAAATAATAACCTTAAGCTATCAGTACCATATAAAAAACTATCAAAGCTTCATCCTGCAGATTTAGCAGATATCTTAGAAGAAATGGACACAAAGTATAGAAGCTTGGTTTTTGAAAGTTTTGATGAAGGCTTAGCTGCAAATATATTAGAAGAAATTGAACCAGAGATTCAGGCTAATATCTTAGAAAATTTGAGTCAAACAAAAAGAGCTGAGGTACTAGATAGTATGCCAAATGATGAAATTGCAGATCTTTTAGATGAGGTAGATGAAGAAACAGCAGAAAAGATACTTTTGACATTAGAAAAGGAAGATGCAGATGAAGTCAGGGAACTCATGACCTATGAAGATGAAACTGCAGGAAGTATAATGAATAAGGATTTCATAGCGTTTAACATAGATATTACTGTTCAGGAAACTATAGAAATTTTAAGGGAAATGAAGCCGGATCATGAAGTTATGCATTATATATATATTATAGATAAAGATGAAAAGTTAAAAGGAGCAGTTTCCTTAACAGATTTAATACTTTCCCCCCTTGATGGGAAACTTACGGATATAATGGTTAATGACTTTGCTAAAATAAAGGATAGTGAAAGTATTAATGAAGCAGTTGAATTGTCTATAAAATATGACTTGCTTGCATTACCTGTAGTAGATGAGGAAGAAAAACTTTGTGGAATTATAATAATAAGCGATATAATAGAAGATATATTTGCTCCTACTTGGAGAAAGAAGTTTAAAAAAGCAGGCTAAATTAAGCCTGCTTTTTTCTATTTAATGAGTATTTTTTTTGGAAATATGCAGAAAATATATTTATATACACAATTTTTAAGGAGGACGCAGTAATGAGGAAGTGCTTAAGCTTCAGAAAAATTGTACTTTATATGATGGTAGGACTTATAGCATATTTCAGTATATACATCTATTTCACACCTTATAATAAGGCATTAGATGTAATTACATATTATTATGGTTCAAAAGGAGATAGAGTTTCCCAAATTCAACAAAAGTTAAAAAATTGGCAGTATTATGATGGTACAGTAGATGGAATATATGGATATGGAACCTATACTGCGGTTAAGAAGTTTCAAGAAAAGAATGGGCTTAAGGTTGATGGAGTGGTAGGTGATGCTACTTTAAAGGCTCTAGGTATATATATAACTTCACAAAGTAACACATCATCACAGGGCAGCAATGGAAATGATCCAAAACCACCAACAAATACTACCAATAATCAAGATGTGCAGCTTTTAGCAAGACTTATAAATGGAGAAGCAAGAGGAGAACCTTATGAAGGGCAAGTAGCTGTAGGAGCGGTAGTTTTAAATAGAACAAGGGATTCGAGATTCCCATCAACCATAGCGGGGGTTATTTATCAACCGGGAGCATTTACAGCTATAGTTGATGGCCAAATAAATGCACAAATGCAGCAAAGTTCAATAAATGCTGCTATAGATGCATTAAATGGATGGGATCCTTCAGGTGGAGCAGTATACTACTTTAATCCTGTTACAGCAACTAGCGGATGGATATGGTCACGTCCATTAATAAAGATTATAGGAAAGCATAGATTCTGTAGATAAAAATTGATGATGATATATATATTTGGGAATTAATATTGTCCATAAATGTCGTAAATTACATAGTTGACAAATAGAAAATAAAGAATATAATAATATTATATAATCCATAGTAAAATAGTCGGAAATACATTGAAAGAGGAAAGTAATATAAATTGAATTTACAGAGAGGAAATCTAGTATGCTGAGAGGATTTCTATATAAAGATTTATATGAAGTGCCCTCTGGAGTATTGCACCGAAATATTAAGTAGGCTGCAACGGAATCAACCGTTAAATTGATAGAGCATATAATGTGCTTGAATATATCACACAATTTTTTGTGTAGAGTGGAATAACGAATAATAACTTCGTCTCTATAAATTAGAGGCGAAGTTTTTTGTATATAATCTTACATCAATATAAACTTTATGCATAATTAAAATTATAAAAAAGGAGATGTTAATATGATATATAACAATGCTTTAGAAATGATAGGAAACACACCTATTTTAAAATTAAATAATATAAATGATAAGAACGCAGCAGAAGTATATGTAAAACTTGAAAAATATAATCCAGGTGGAAGTATAAAAGATAGAGCAGCTCTTGGTATGATAGAAAAAGCTGAAAGACTAGGACTTATTAAAAAGGGAGACACTATAGTTGAGCCTACTAGTGGTAATACTGGTATTGGACTGGCTATGGCAGGAAAGTTAAAGGGGTATAAGGTTATAATTGTTATGCCAGATACAATGAGTATTGAGAGGAGAAATACAATAAGTGCTTATGGAGCTGAGCTAGTGTTAACAGATGGAAAGCTTGGAATGAAAGGCGCAATAGAAAAAGCGGAGGAGCTAGTTAAAGATTCTGAAGGATTCTATATACCTCAACAGTTTGAAAATGAAGCTAATCCAGAAAGGCATTACGAGACTACTGCAGAGGAAATAATAAAGGATATTCCAGATATTGATACATTTGTAGCTTCTGTAGGTACAGGCGGAACAATTATTGGAGTAGGAAGAAAACTAAAACAATTAAAAAATGATATAAAAATCATAGCTATAGAGCCTGAAAAATCTCCACTCATTTCAGGAGGGAAAGCTGCACCTCATAAGATTCAAGGGATAGGAGCTAATTTTATACCAGGAATATATGATGATAGTGTTGTAGATGAAGTAATTACTGTAACGGATGAAGAAGCATTTGAATATGCTAGGCTTATGGCAAGTGAAGAGGGCATAATGGTTGGAATATCATCAGGAGCGAATATAGCTATTGCACTTAAAGTTGCAAAGAAGCTAGGAGTTGGTAGAAAAGTAGTTACTGTAGCACCAGATGGAGGAGAGAAGTACCTATCAACAGGACTATATGATTAGTAAAAGGAGTTTGAGAAAGATTTATGTTTAGTAAATTGAAATACGATTTAGATTTTGTATTAAAAAATGATCCTGCTGCAAGAAATAGATTAGAAGTATTACTTTTATATCCATCTATTCATGCGTTAATAAATCATAGAATGGCACACTTTTTTTATAAGAAAAACATGTTTTTTATGGCAAGGCTTATTTCTCAAATATCTAGATTTTTTACAGGAATAGAAATTCATCCAGGAGCAACAATAGGGAGAGGGCTATTTATAGACCATGGTATGGGAGTAGTTATAGGAGAAACAGCAGAAGTAGGGGATAATGTAATAATGTATCATGGTGTTACTTTAGGTGGAACTGGTAAAAATAAGGGAAAAAGACACCCCACTGTTGGAAGTAATGTAGTTATAGGAGCAGGAGCTAAGGTTTTAGGACCAATATCATTAGGTATAAATTCTAAGATAGGAGCTAATGCGGTTGTTTTAAAGGATGTGCCTGAAAACTGTACTGCTGTTGGAATACCTGCAAAAGTTGTAAAATGTGATGATAATCCTATAATAAAAATAGATGATTATAGAAACAAGATAAAGGGATTATAGATGAGTATGAATTATAAAGAAAGTATAATAAAATTTTGTGAAAACTTGGGCCTAGATACTATAGGATTTACAAGACTTAAAAGATTTGATGAATTACATGAATTCTTAGAATCTAGAAGGCAAGATGGATTGGAAAATGAATTTGAAATAGAAGATATAGAAAGCAGAATAAACCCAATGCTTTATATGGAGGAAGGAAAGACAATTATTTCAATTGCCTTTCCTTATCTCTTTAGTAAAGAGATAAGCCGAGATATATACTTTTCTAAATACACTAGAGGTGGGGACTATCACAAAGTAGTGTCGATGTATTTAAAAAGAATATGTGAATATATAGAAAGTATTGGGGGAAGGTCTAAATATTTTGTGGATAGTAATGCATTGCCTGAACGATACATAGCACATTTATGTGGTATAGGATTTCTTGGGAAAAATAATATGATAATTACAAAAAAATATGGGTCTTATGTATTTTTAGGAGAAATAATAACAGATTTGTCTATAGAAGAGGATACACCTATAAAATGTGGATGCAATGAATGTGATTTATGCATAAAAGCTTGTCCTACTAAATGTATAAATAAAGAAAAAACTAATCCTAATATATGTTTGTCCTATATAACTCAAAAAAAGCATATTGAAGACGAATGGTTTGATAAAATTAATGGAAGGATATTTGGATGTGATACCTGTCAGGACTTATGTCCTTTTAATAGGTATGCCGAATTATCTAATATAAATGAGTTTAAGCCTTTTGAATATATGCAGAGCATAAATGAATATGAAATTCTAAATTTAAATAATAAAGCCTTTAAGGCCAAATATGCAAGTACTTCTTCTGGTTGGAGAGGAAAAAATATTCTTACAAGAAATACCATGATACATCTTATGAAGAATAGAAAATATAAGGGGCCCATATCCTTTAATTCACCTTACCTTGAGGATTATTATTGTAGACTTTTAAAACATTTCAAATTATAATTTAATTATAATATATTGTTTTGAGGAAAGGTGGAACTAGTATGATTTCTCCATTAGCTGTAAAAATCATATCCAAATTGCCAAGGGGCATGGTATGTTTCTTAGCTAAAAGGATAGTAAATAGATACATGAATAAATATGCACATATAAAGGTTACTGGTATGGAAAATTTAAGGGACATAAAAAAGCCTATACTTTTTATATGTAATCATTTAAGTAATTCGGATGCTTTGGTTTTGATGGAAGTGTTTAAGGATTACGATTTAACGTTTGTAGCAGGAGCAAAACTTTCAAATAATCCATTAACAAATCTTGGGATAAGCATTGCAAAAACAATAACAATTAAACCAAATACTGCTGATAAGGATGCCTTATCAAGTATAATAAAGGCATTAAGAGCGGGAAATAATATACTTATATTCCCCGAGGGTACAAGAAGTAGAACTGCAAGTTTAATAGAAGGGAAAAAAGGGGCAGTTTTAATTCAAAAGCTATCTAAGGCCACAGTAATTCCAGTGGCAATGCATGGAACAGAAAAGCTTTTGCCTATAAATGATAGTGATATGGGCGGTGAAAAATTTCAACATGCAAAAGTATATGTAAATGTAGGAAAAGCAATAGATATACCTTTAAAAGAAAAGGAAGAAGATAAGCATGATTATGAAGAAAGAATAATTACATGTTTTATGAAAAGTATAGCAGCGCTACTACCTGAGGACTATAGGGGAATATATAAATAGTAAAGGTGTGGTGATTTATTTGGAAAAGGAAAATATAGATAAGGTAATTGAAATTTTAGGAGAAACTTATCCAAATGCAGAATGTGAATTGAATTTTAAATCACCTTATGAGCTTTTAGTTGCTACAATTTTATCTGCACAATGCACAGATAAAAGAGTAAATGTAGTTACTGGTGAATTATTTAAGGAGTATAATACTCCTGAAAAAATGGTAGAGTTAACAGAAGAGGAACTAGGTGAAAAGATAAGAAGCTGTGGGTTTTATAAAAATAAGAGCAAAAACATACTAGAGACATCAAAATCTATAATAATGGAACATAGTGGAGAAGTGCCAAGAACTATGGAACAGCTTATAAGTCTTCCTGGGGTTGGAAGAAAAACCGCAAATGTAGTATTATCTAATGCATTTGGTGTTCCGGCAATTGCTGTAGATACCCATGTATTTAGGGTATCAAATAGAATAGGAATTGCTCATGGGAATACTCCTGAACAAGTGGAACAGGAACTTATGACAAATGTACCCAAAAATATGTGGAGTATTACTCATCATTATTTAATATGGCATGGGAGAAATATATGCAAAGCTCGGAAGCCTGATTGCGAGATATGCCCTGTAGCGCCATATTGCAAGTATTACTTAGAAAATGTTTCAACTATTTAAAATTTACATAAAGGGGATGTTGTAATGAATATTAAGGAAGAAGCATTAAAATTGCACAGTGAGAAGAAGGGTAAATTAGAAGTAATAGGTAAAGTAGAAGTTAAGAATAGGCAAGACTTGGCATTGGCATATACACCAGGAGTTGCAGAACCATGTCTCAAAATTGCAGAGGATAAAGAAAAAGCATATGAATATACTATAAAAGGAAATACCATAGGTGTTGTAACTAATGGAACTGCAGTTTTAGGTCTTGGAAATATAGGACCTCTTGCAGGGCTTCCAGTTATGGAGGGGAAAGCATTGTTATTTAAGGAGTTTTCAGGAATAGATGCTTTTCCAATATGCATAGATAGTGAGGATCCAGAAGAAATCATTAAAACTGTAAAGCTTATATCACCTGTATTTGGAGGGATAAACTTAGAAGATATAAAGGCACCTGAATGTTTTTATATAGAAAAGAGACTAAAGGAAGAGCTTAATATACCTGTATTCCATGATGATCAACATGGTACAGCGATAGTGGTTTTGGCAGGACTTTATAATGCACTTAAGTTAGTTGGTAAGGAAATTTCAAAGGCAAAAATAGTTATAAACGGAGCAGGTTCAGCTGGAATCGCTATATGTAAGCTTTTATTAAATGCAGGGGCTCAAAACATAGTTATGTGTGACATTAAGGGTGCATTAGTAGAGGGAGATGAAACATTAAACTCAGCACAGCAGGAAATTGCAAAGGTTACAAATAGGGAAAAAGAAATAGGAACATTAAAAGATATTATAAAAGGAAGAGATGTATTTATAGGAGTTTCTGCACCTAATATAGTAACTAAAGAAATGGTAAGTACTATGAATGAAGATAGCATACTATTTGCTATGGCAAACCCAACACCTGAAATAATGCCTGATGAAGCAAAACTAGGTGGAGCAAGAGTAGTAGCTACAGGAAGATCAGATTTTCCTAATCAAATAAATAATGTTTTAGTATTTCCAGGAATATTTAAGGGAGCGCTAGAAGCAAGAGCAACAGGAATAACTGAAGAAATGAAACTTGCAGCAGCAAAGGGGATTGCAAGTATAGTTAAAGATGAAGAACTAAAAGATGATTATATAATTCCGGATGTATTTAACAAGGCAGTATGTGAAGCGGTAGCAAATGAAGTAAAAAGAATAGCAAGGAACAGTTAATTAGGGGTAAGGAACTAGGTGCTAATAAGGGTAGGAATTTAATCAATGTGTAAATTCTACCCTTATTAGCACCTATAAAAGTTTTCTTCTTAAAAAATCCAATGCAGAAGTTACGGTTCTTTCACGCACACTTTGCCTGTCGCCAGGTAAGTTTAATTTCTTCACATAAGTGTTACCTTTTATATAAAGCCCAATGTATACAAGGCCTACAGGTTTTTCATCTGTCCCACCATCTGGTCCTGCAATGCCTGTTATTGAAATGCCTATATCAGTACCAGAAGTTCTTGCAACTCCTTCAGCCATTTCTATTGCAGTATTTTCGCTTACTGCACCGTAAGTTTCCAAGGTTTCTTTTTTTACACCAAGCCTTTTCATCTTAGCTTCATTACTATAAGTAACACATCCGTCCATAAATATTTCAGATATGCCAGGATAGTTTATAAGCCTTCCTGAAAGAAGACCGCCAGTACAGGATTCTGCAGTAGATAAGCTTAGTTTTTTTTCAATTAGCATTTGAGCTACTACGTTTTCTAATGCAGTTTCTCCTTCGCCATAAATATTCTCACCTATAATATCACGTATTTCGCTTTCTACAGGAGATATAAGTTTAAATGCCTCTTCTCTATTTGAAGCTTTAGCGGTAATTCTCAAAGTAACTTCATTTTCCTTTGAATAAGGAGCTACAGTAGGATTGGTTTGATTTTCTATTATATGAGATATTTGAGTTGCTACAGAAGATTCCCCAATACCACAAATTCTTAAGGTCTTAGATATTAAAATACCCTGCTGAAACTTTTTAAGATATGGAACAACGTAATTTTCAAACATAGGTTTATTTTCCTTAGGGGGACCAGGCAGTAAGATAAGAATTTTACCGTTATCTTCTATAATGCAGCCAGGAGCAGTGCCATGATAATTGGCAAGTACAATTGAACCTTCTGGAAAATAAGCTTGTTTTTTATTGTTTTCAGTTAAAGTTCTATTAAGAGTTTTAAAAAAAGCATCTATTTTATCTAAAGATTCCTTATGAAGTACTAATTTTTTATTAAAGTAAGCAGAACCTACTTCCTTTGTTAGGTCATCTGTAGTAGGACCAAGTCCACCTGTAGTTATTACTATATCAGATCTTTTAAAAGAAGTTTTTAATTCCTCGGTGAGTCTCTCTGAATTATCTCCAATTACAGATTGATGGTATACAAAGATGCCCATATCTGCAAGAGATTTTGAAAGATACTGAGCATTAGTATTTATTATATCTCCTAAAAGAATTTCTGTGCCCACAGCAATAATTTCAGCCTTCATTATCAACCACATCCTTATTTTTATATATTATTATTTTATCACAAAAAAAGCTTTTAGACGTTGTATGGATTCATAAAAAGTTTTAAAACCATATTGAGTTTAAGTTAATGTTTTAATAATTATAATGATAACTTTAAAGAGAATTACATATACTGATTAAGGGAAATATAATATGTACCAAACTGATGTAGTGACTAGAAAGGAGTAAAATTAACTAAAAGCTAACAAATAGCAGAATTGACAACTATAGCTATATGCTTGATAATTAATCTAACATAATAAAAAGGAGAGTGTATGGCAGTATGAATAAAACCTTGAAAACTGTACTAATAGTGCTGGCAGTAATTTTAGTTCTAGTGGCACCAGTAATATCTAGTTATAACAAGATGATTACTTTAGATCAAAAGGTTAAAAAGGCAGAGTCAAATATAGATACTCAATTAAAAAGAAGGTCTGACTTAATTCCCAATTTAGTGGAAACGGTAAAGGGATATGCAACTCAAGAAAAGGATATATTTACTGACATAGCTAATGCTCGTGCCAAACTTGGAGGAGCACAATCTGTAGGAGAAAAAGCTAATGCAGACAGTCAATTATCTGGAGCGCTTGGAAGACTTTTAGTGGTTGTAGAACAATACCCACAATTAAAATCCAACGAGAATTTTAGAGACTTAACTACAAATCTTGAGGGAACAGAAAATAGAATAAATATAGCAAGGCAAGATTATAACGAAGCTGTGGATGAGTATAATACAAGTATAAGAAAGTTCCCAGCGTCTATAGTAGCTTCTATATTTAGATTTGAGCAAAGAGAATATTATAAAATTGACGAGGGCTCAAGAGAAGTACCTAAAGTAGATTTTAATATGGGCAAATAAGTATGAAAAGATTATATAAGCTTTTAATATGTATTATAGCGGTTCTCTTTTTGCTGCCTGCACCTGTACAAGGTGCAGAAATAAAGTTTCCCTCACCAACTAATTTAAAGTATGTAAATGACTATGTAGGAGTGCTTGACGAGGAAACTAAAGCATATGTAGTATCTGTAGGGAAGGAACTTGAAGATAAAACAGGGGCACAAGTTACCACAGTTATAATAAATTCATTAGAAGGAAGCGACATAGAAACTTATGCAAATAAGCTTTTTAGGAGTTGGGGAATAGGACAGCAGGGAAAAAATAATGGACTTTTAATTCTTATCTCCATGAAAGATAGACTTAGAAGAGTTGAAGTAGGAAAAGGTCTTGAAGGTGCTGTGCCAGATACCCTAAGTGATAGGATTATGGAAAACCTATTTAAACCTCCTTTTCAAGCTGGAGATTATAGTAAAGGAATAAGGAATTCTTATTCAGCCTTTGCAGATGCTGTGGCTAAAGAATATAACGTTACATTAGAAAAAAATAAACCTGTAAATTTAAAAGGAACTACTTCAAATGCCGATAGAAGAACATCCAAGGTCCCAGGAATTATAATAGGGCTTTTAGTTCTAGATTTCTTATTAAATAGAGGAAGAATAACAAGAACGCTATTAGAATTAATGTTTTGGAGTTCCTTCTTTGGTGGAAGGGGCGGCAGAGGAGGCCCTGGCGGCTTTGGCGGAGGAGGCTTCGGTGGAGGTAGTTCGGGAAGTTCCGGTGGATTTGGAGGTTTTGGAGGAGGGAGCTCTGGTGGAGGAGGTTCCTCAGGAGATTGGTAGAATATAACTAACGTATTGATATAAAGTTTAAAATGGTAATAACAATAAAGTTAAAGCTCTCATGGAATACCGTGAGAGCTTTAGCTTTAAGGATTAATTTAATATTTTAGACAAAAATTGATAATATGTTTATTGTAAAAGATAGGGCCATTATTTATAATAGACAGTGTAAATAATAGATAAAATTACATTTATGTGTTTGGAAGGAGTATTTTAGTAGATGGGAAAAATGAAATTAAGAGGTATTTTATTGACTTTGTCAGCCATTATTGTACTGACAGGTTGTTCAAAAGGAAAAGATAATACTAAGTCTACAGAAAATGTAGAAGTAAACCTAACTCCAGTTCAAGTAGCTTCTGTAAAAAAGGACACTATAAAAGATATAACTATGGTTAGTGGAAAGGTAGTACCTACTCAAGAAGTAGCTGTATCACCTAAATTAGGCGGAAAGGTAACTAATATAAGAGTTAAGGTTGGGGATAGAGTAAATAAGGGAGATATATTATTTACTCTAGATGATGGTGATGCGCAGGCTAGAGTAGAACAGGCACAATCAGGAGTACAATCTTCACAGGCAGCTATCGAACAGGCACAGTCAGGGATAGCGTCAGCGGAGGCAGCTTATAAGACTGCAAAGGCGAATTATGATGCAAGCTTAGAAAAAATACAAAATGCAAAGGTTAATTTAGAAAGAATGAAAGTGCTATATCAAGAAGGAATAATATCAAAATCTCAATATGAGCAAGCAGAACTTGCTGCATCAGATAGTTCACTTCAAGTTTTAAAGTCTCAATTAGCTCAAGCAGAATCTGCATACAAGCAACCACAGGCATCACAAAAGCAAGCACAAGCAGCGATGGGACAGGCATCTTCGGCCTACAGGCAGGCGGTACAAGCCTTGGAAGATACTGTTGTAAGAGCACCTTTAGATGGATTTGTAACAGCTCTTAATATAGAAGTAGGTGAAATGTCATCAAGTATGCAGGCGCCAATTACCATATCTAGTTTAAGTAAAGTATATGTGAAAATAAATGTAACAGAAAATATTATTAATAAAATAAAAAGCGGAGATAAGGTAACAGCTAATTTTTCAGCGCTAAATAATAAGGAATTTGTGGGCACAATAAGCACTATAACGCCTGTAGCAAATTCTACTACTCAATTATTTGATATAAATATTGAAATAGACAATAAAGATAATGTTATCAAAGCAGGTATGTTTGCAAATATAAAGTTTAGCACAAATTCCAAAAGTAATGTTTTAACTGTAAATAGTGAAGCCGTACTTCAAAAGGAAGATAAGAATGTAGTTTATATAGTAAAAGATAATAAAACAATAGAAAAACAGGTATCCATCGGAATAGACAATGGAGATTTTGCAGAGATCACTTCAGGGCTGGCTCAAGGAGATAAGGTAATTATAAAAGGCCAGCACTATGTAGAAAATGATCAAAAAGTAAAGGTAGTAGAAGGTGTTAAATAATGAATATATCAAAGTTATCTGTAAAACGTCCTGTAACAACATTGATGTGTATTTTTATAGTCCTAATTTTAGGGTTTGTCTCCTTTTCTAAAATATCTATTGATCTATTGCCAAATATCGAGTATCCCGTAGCAATTGTATCCACAAGCTATCCTAATGTTGGATCAGAGGAAATAGAAAAGCTAGTGACAAGGCCTATAGAACAAGCAGTAGCTACTGTAGAAAATATAGATACTATATCATCTATAAGTTCGGAAGGAAGTTCCATAGTAATAGTTCAATTTAATTTTGGAACAGACATGAACTTTGCTTCTCTTAAAATGAGAGAAAAGGTTGATATGGTAAAAGGAATGCTGCCATCAGAAGCTAATACCCCAACCGTTTTAAAACTAGATCCTAATGCACAGCCTATAATGCAGCTTTCAGTATCACAGGGAAATGATCTAGCAAAGATGCAAGCATTTGCAGAAGATACCATAAAACCAGCATTAGAAAGAATAGAAGGGGTTGCATCTGTAAGTATATCAGGAGGCTATGAAAAAGAAGTTGTAATAAATACTAATGCAGCTAGATTAAAAGGTTATGGATTAAGCATTGACTACATTGCACAAATACTTGCAGCGGAAAATTTAAATTTACCAGGCGGTACGGTAAAAAAAGGTAACCAAGAATTGTTTATAAGAAATATAGGTGAATTTACAAATTTAGAAGAAATTAAGAAGGTTCCGATACCTTTAAAAACTGGAGGAATAATTTATCTTTCAGATATAGCTGATATCTCTTTCCAAAACAAAGCTAAAACTTCTATTTCAAAGATAGATGGAAAAGAAAACATAAATATTAGTATACAAAAACAATCGGGAACAAATACTGTGAAAATAGCAAATCAAATAAACAAGCAAATAGACAAATTAAAGAATGAGTACTCAAATTTACAAATAGAAAAGGCATTTGACCAGTCAGAATATATAAGTAAATCTATAAGTAATGTATCAACCAGTGCTGTTACAGGGGCAATACTTGCAGTATTTATACTTTACATATTTTTAAGAAATATAAGGAGTACTTTCATAATAGGAACGTCTATACCAATTTCTATAATTTCAACATTTATACTTATATACTTTAATGGAATCACTTTAAACCTTATGACGTTAGGGGGACTAGCACTTGGGGTTGGTATGCTTGTTGATAATTCAATAGTTGTACTTGAAAATATATATAGATTTAGGCAACAGGGATACTCAAGGATTGATGCAGCTATACAGGGAACTCAAGAAGTAATGATATCAGTTATAGCTTCAACGCTTACAACAGTAGCTGTATTTTTACCTATAGCATTTGCACAAGGTATCACTGCTATTATATTTAAGGAGTTAGCTTTAACTGTTACATTTTCTCTAACAGCATCTTTAATTGTTTCGTTGACACTTGTGCCTATGTTATCTTCAAAACTACTAAAGGTTGACGAGTATCAGGGAAAACATCATGAGGGTAAGAACAAATTGTTTTCCAAGATTTACGACGGATTTGATAAGGCCTTTGCATTTGTAGAAAGTAAATACAAGGGGTTATTATCTAGAGCATTAAAGCACAGAAAGATAACTGTTATTATTACAATAGTAGCATTCATATCAAGTATGGCATCTTTAGCAGTCGTTGGTTTTGAGTTTTTTCCTGCAACAGACGAAGGACAATTTACTGTAAGCATAGAATTGCCAGAGGGAAGCAAAGTTAAGGATTCAGAATATGCATTAAGTACTATTGAAAACAAAATAAAAGATATAGATGAAATAAAATCTTTATTTTCTAATGCTGGTGGAGGCAGCTCCATGTCATTTACTTCATCAGGGCAAAATAAGGGAAGTCTTACAGTAAACTTAGTACCTCTAAAAGAACGAAAAAGAAGTACAGCTGATGTAGTAGATGAGGTGAGAAATTTAGTCAAGGATATACCTGGAGCTAAAATTAATATTCAGGCAGCTTCTGCAAGTATGGGAGCTAGCGGATCAGCAATTAGCATAAAGATAAAGGGAGATAATTTAAACACTCTAAAGAATATAGGAAATAACTTTAAGAATGTTATAGAATCTGTGGATGGAACAAGAGAAGTAAAATTGAGCTTGACTGAAGGAGCCCCAGAAGTGCAAGTTAAAATAAATAGGGAAAAAGCGTCGCAGTATGGAATTACAGCAGCGCAACTTTCAGCACAAATAAAGGGAGTGATGGATGGCAAGGTAGCTACGAGGTATAAAATAGATGGAGATGAATTAGATGTTATCATAAAAGGTGATGATGTATTTTCAGAAAGTATATCTAATTTAAAACAAGTTCTTATACAGACACCTACGGGAATAAATGTTCCCTTAGAGCTTATAGCAGATGTTTCTATAAATCAATCAACATCATCAATAAATAGAGAAAATCAAGTTAGAACTATTACTGTAAATAGTGATATATATGGAAGAGACTTAAAGAGTATTACAGATGAAATTTCAAGCAAGCTGTCTTCAGTTCAGATGCCAGAAGGATACACCTATGAAATGGGTGGGGAAAATGAGCAAATGATGGATGCTTTTAGTGATTTGATACTTGCATTAGGATTGGCTGTAATACTTGTATATATGATACTTGCAGCCCAATTTGAGTCTTTGATTCATCCATTTACAATTATGTTTTCTGTACCACTAGCTTTTTCAGGAGGAATTTTTGGATTGTTTATAACAAGAAGAACCTTCAATGTACCAGCGTTTATAGGACTAATAATCCTAGCGGGTATAGTAGTTAATAATGCGATAGTTTTAATAGACTACATAAAAACAAGAAGAGGCAGAGGGGAAGAGAGACAAGAAGCTATATTAAATGCAGGCCCTACAAGACTGAGACCAATATTAATGACTACATTAACTACAGTATTAGGACTTGTGCCTATGGCACTTGGAATAGGAGATGGTGCGGAGATCCAAGCTCCCCTAGCCACTGTGGTTATAGGGGGACTTACTCTTTCCACATTGCTTACATTAGTAATAGTACCTGTAATATATACTTTATTCGACGACTTGATAGTTAAAACGAAGAAGAGATTTAGAAGAACTAGTAATAAAGAAATTAGTATGTAATAAATAAAGATTTAGATTTTAGAAATTAGCATTTAAAATGCATAGTAGGCCACTAGAATAAAAATTATGAATTTCTTAGTGCTGCATTTCTAGAATTTAAATCCTTCTAAAATTTATTATCTCTACGCATTAATGAACTTAATTTTAATATTAGTCTGTAAGTTCAAGATACATAAAAAAGGAGGAGAGAAAGAAATGAAAAAAAAGTCTTTTTTAATTGGAATACTTTGTGCATCATTAATAAGTGCAATAGTCATTTCTCCAATGTTAAATATAAAGGCATCTAGCACAGAAGATGGCACAGTATTAAATTTAACAAAAGAAAAAGCAGTAGAAATGGCCCTAAGCAATGCTGATAACTTTCAAAAGTTGGATACAATATCTAAAAATATGAATGTACAACTAGATATGGCATTAGACTTAAAGGAAAAAATGCAGGAGACTTTAGATGCTATACAAAACTATAAAAATCTTTATTCAAGAATCAAAAAGATAGAGGGAAATCCTGCATATGACTTAAGGCAACAATTAATTTTGTTAAATAACAAAAACCCTAAAAGTCCAGAAGATGAAGAAATGATAAAAAAGCTTGAAGAAGAAATAGAAAATAGCCCATTGTCAAAAGATGAAGAAAAAGAGTGGGAGAAAATTAGATTATTACCTGGGCAATTGGCTAAAATAGAAGTTTATAAGCGTATGTTTGGAGGAAATCCCCCCAATTATACTCCTAAAGAAGAATTTAATATGTTTATAAAAAATAGAGATTTCGTATGGTATTCAGTGGATAAAGAAATAAAAAAGTTAGATTTAAGTAAAGAAGCTGCTGCAGAAAGTATTAAAAATTCCGTAGCAGAATTATACGATAATATAGTTCAATTAAAGAGCGCAATAAATCTTCAAAACAATGTCTATAATAATCAAAAGAGAGAGTATAATAATTTAGTTATAAAAGTAAGTCAGGGACAAATATCCGAAACAGAAAAGATAATAGCTGAAGCAGAATTAAATAAATTAAAGCTTCAGATAGGTTCAATAACGCGAACTAAGGAGAGCTTAGAAATGGCTCTTAAAAAGCTTTTAGGGGAAAGTCTAACCAGAAGAGTTAATATTGAGGGGCAGTATATTTCGCTAGAATCGATACCAAATATAGAAAGTCTAGTAAATAATGCATTATCCAAAAGATCAGAAATAAAAAGTGCTCAAATTGATATTAATGTAAAAGAAAGAGAATTTGATATTGCTAAGGGTTATTTAAAAAGCGAAGATAACGATTTGAAAAAGATAGAAAGTGAAGTTGTACAAAAAAAGTTAATTTTAAATAATGTGGAAAATAATATAAAATCAGAAATAAACAAGGCGTTTTTAGAGGTTCAGGAAAAAGAAATCATTATAGATTTAAACAAGGCTAAGCTGGAAAATAACAAAAAACAGTTGGAACTTATGGAGCAGAGATATAAGCAAGGTATAATACCTATGAGTACAATTTTGAATTTTAATTTAGCTATATTATCTGCAGAGATGGAATATCAAAATAGTATGCTTGATTTAAATAAATCCATAAATAAATTAAAATCAGCGTCTGAGATAGGACCGTCTTATTATGAATCTATAAGTGGAGGGAATTAAAATGAAGAGATATTGTGTAAAAAAACGTAAAGGCATAAGTATTATTGGGATCACTGTATTAATTGCAGCAGTTTTTTATGGAGGGAAAATACATGTTGCTGCATCTAATAATAATGTAAGTAGAAATGATGCAATAAAACTGACATTAGATAATAATAGGGACTTAGGTCAGCTGTTGGAAAACAATAAAACGGCTAAGTTAGATTATGAAGAAGCAATAGATGTTAAGTATAAAGAGGGAGATAGCGAGTTAGAAACTGCGAAGAGACAAGACCTTTATCCTATGAAAACTGAAAAGGCAGTCAAAGATTCTGAAAATGAAATAAGTGAAAAAAAGAAATCCTTAGAGATAGACGTAGAAGAAAAATATTTTAGTATTATTATCCAAGATGAATTTATAAATTTACAAAATTATAAAGTAGAAACTTTATATAAGCAGCTTGAAAATAAAAATAAACAAGTGGAGCAAGGAACTCTAGAAAAGACTTCTACTATGGCTGAGGAATTAAATCTTCAGGTAGGTAAAAGTGAATTATTAAAACTTCAGAGAGAAAAACAAAATTTGTTAATGAATTTAAAAAATATCATGGGAAAGAATTTGAACGATAATATAGTTTTATCAAGTGAGGAGATACCAGTAGCTGAATTAAAATTAAAGGATTTAGATGATACTATAAAGCAAAAGGTTCAGGACAGTTATGAAGTTGTATCATTAGAAAAAAATAAGGAACTCTTAGAAAAAGAAAAGGAAGTAACAAATGATAACAATGCTGAAGAATTATATGATGATCAAATAAAGATTTTAGCTAATAATATAATTCAAGCAAATTATGACATAAAAAGTAAGCAAGTTTCTATAGAGTATAAATTAAGAAGTGACTACAACAGTTTATTAAATTTAAGAGATGATATTGAAATAAAAAAGCTTGATTATGAAAAAAATAAAAAATTGTGGGAATCAGCAGTAAAAAGGCAAGAAGTTGGAATAAGTACGGAAATAGAAACTAGACAAGCCAAAGAAGCTGTGGATAATTCAAGTATTCTATTAAAGCAGGCGCAGCTTAAGTATTATATAGCTGTGAGAAATTTTAATAATTTAATAAATTAATAAATTAGGGAGTTTGCATCTGCAAACTCCTTTTTAATATTAAGATAAATCTTCAATCGCTAGCTTAAAAGATTAATTGAATAAGAAGAGGTTGAAATGAGAAATATAATTTTAAATGTAAGCTAAAATCTATCAAAGGAAGTGTTTAATACATGCCAGATGCTTGGACTCATATTCTTTGTGCTGAAGATGCCATAAAGGGGATTCCAGATGGAAAATATAGAGATATACTTATAAACAATAAGGCGCTCTATAACTTTGGAGCCCAGGGGCCAGACCCTCTGTTATATTGTAAGTTCTATAATCCTTATCAACGTAAGTTTATGAAAAAGTTAAGTCAAGTGCTCCATACCGCCAAAACCTCAGAGTTTTTAATTTTTCTTATAGAAAGTTTAAAGGAATCAAATGACAACAGAGAATTTGAAAAAGTATTTGCTTATGTATCCGGTTTTATAACCCATTATGCATTAGATACACTAGGGCATCCCTTTATTTATTATTTTGGAGGAGTATATAATCCTAAATATTCGAGTACTAAAAAATATGACGTATACCATAAACAATTAGAAGTGATAATTGGAGCAATTGAAGTTAAAGCTAGAGGTGAGAAAAATACTAATAATACTCCTATCTTTAGGCAAATGGAAATAAAAGAAGGAATGCCACATTGTATAAATCAATTGATTCACAAAGGGTTTTGGGAGATTCATAAAATAAGTGTAGAAGAAAATTTAATAGAAAACTCATATAAGGATATGAAGAAGAGTTTAAGATACATGATGGATGAGAACGGATGGAAAAGAAAGGTGCTTTATATAGCGGAAAAGATGTTCTCCAAAAAATTTAAAATCAAAGCAAGTATTTATCCTAAATATATAAATGTAACTTTAGATTATTTAAATAAGGAGCATAGAAGATGGAATCATCCATGTAATCTTAACGAAGTGTATTATAGTGATTTTGATGAAATTTATGAAGAGGCAGTTAAGGAATGTAGCAAAATGATATGCTCTGTTATAGATTATTTAAATTGTAAAATTTCGGCGAAGGAAATGACAAAAATTTTTCCTGATAAATCTTATGAAACAGGAAAGCTTTTGAAAGATTATTCCAAAATGCAGTACTATAAATGCATTTTTGAAAAAAATGTAGAAAATTAATTTTGAATTACTAAGAGAATTTCACTTAGATGAGATTCTTTTTGATTTTTGGTAAAAACTTTTAGTGTTTAGAATGTGTAGGATTGTTGTACAAGCACATTTTTATTAGTATAATATATTAGGAAGTTAGAGGTGATACATGTGGAAAAAAAGAAGAAGAAAAGAAAGAAGAAAAAAGCACTAATATTAATACTATTATTCTCAGTTATAACAGTTGCAGGTATAGTATCTGCAGGGATAAGTTACATGTATAACACAGTCAAAGCCTATGAAGGGTTAATATATCCAGGGGTAGTTGTGGGCAAAACGGACTTATCTAAAAAGACATCAGAAGAGGCTAAAAAGATACTTAAAAGCGAGTATTTAGATAAAATAGTTACTAAGGAACTTTCTATAAATACTCCGGGGAAAAAATACACCATTAAGTTTGGAGAAATAGGGGCTAAATTTGATTTAGATAAAGCAACAAACGAAGCTTTAAACTATGGAAAAAATTTAAATCTTATTTCAAAATATAAGCTTATAAAGAATCCTGTGCAAAAAAATGTTAACTTAGATTTTTCCTATAATGATAAAAATATTAAAAGTTTTATTGCAAATATAGGAAAGGAAATAAATAAGGAACCTATAAATGCAAAGCTTACGAAAGTAGGAGGATTTAGTGTTTCAGAGCATCAATCAGGAAGAAAGCTTACAAGTGACAAGTTACAAAAAGATGTCTCATCTAAGATTAATGGAGAAATTGGGGTAAATATAGAAATAGAGGCACCTATAGAAGAAATAAAGCCTACTATAACTTCTGATAAACTTAGATTGGTAAATACAAGAATTTCATCTTTTTCGACTAATTACGGAGCTATTTCATCTCCACAAAGAGCTAATAATATTCAAAGGGCAACTCAAAGTATAAATGGTACTGTATTAATGCCGGGAGATACATTTAGTTTTAATGGAGTAGTAGGAGAAAGAACTGTAGCAAGGGGATATCAAGCAGCAGGTGTTATAGTGGGAAATCAAGTTGAGTCGGGACTTGGTGGCGGAATATGTCAAGTATCATCTACTTTATATAATGCTATACTTAGAGCTAACCTAAAGTCTACTGAAAGGGCTCATCATACATTACCATCTAGTTATGTGCCGTTAGGAAGAGACGCTACTGTGGATTGGGGAACTATTGATTATAAGTTTAAAAATACATTAAATTATCCTATATATATAGAAGCATATACTGCAGGAGGGAATGTGGCATTTAATGTATATTCAAATAACCAATTAACATCCAGAAGTTATGATATAACTTCAGAAATATATGAAACCATTCCATCAACTACACAAACAGTACAGGATGCCTCATTACCAGAAGGTGAGCAGCAGGTAACGCAAAAGGCTTATACAGGATATAAAGTAAGGGTTTATCAAAATACCTATGAAAATGGAAGTGTTATAAATAAGGAACTTATATCAAACGATTTTTATAGACCTGTAAATGGAATAATAAAAGTAGGAACTAAGAAAAGTTAAATATAAGAACATACATTAAAGAATTAATTTAATGTATGTTTTTTTGTTTTATAATTGGATATAATTATAAAGAAATGGGGTGGAGATATGGAAAGTGACAAATTTATAAAGAATATAGTTTATAATATTAATAATGTAATAATAGGAAAAGAATATGAAATCTTTAATATATTAAAGGGTATAATTGCAGGAGGACATATACTTATAGAAGACGTTCCAGGAGTAGGAAAAACCACACTAGTAAAGGCCTTAGCAAAATCCCTTAATTTAAACTATAGTCGTATCCAATTTACACCAGACCTATTGCCGTCAGATATTTTAGGAATTTCTATATATAATCAAAAGGTTCAAGAATTTCAGTTTATAGAAGGACCTATATTTACCAATGTACTACTGGCAGATGAGATAAATAGAACTTCACCTAAAACCCAGTCAGCTCTTTTAGAGGTAATGGAGGAAAAGCAAGTTTCTGAGGGAAGGGAAACTTATAAACTTTCAGAGCCATTTATAGTACTTGCAACTCAAAATCCCATAGAATATGAGGGAACCTTTATAATGCCTGAAGCGCAATTGGATAGGTTCATGATAAAGGTTAATATAGGATACCCAGAAAAAAGTTATGAAGAAAAAATGCTTAAAGTTTACAGAAATGAAAATCCTATTGAAAAGGTAAATGTAATTGGAAGCAGGGAAGAACTATTAAAACTGCAGGAAATATGCAGAGGAGTGTATGTATCAGATGATATAAACACTTATATAGTCAATCTTTCAGATGCTACAAGAAATAATAAATGCTTATCATTGGGGGTAAGTCCTAGAGCTTCGTTAGCTTTACTTAAAATAGCTCAAGCTTCAGCTCTTATAAATAGTAGAACTTATGTAATTCCTGAAGATGTAAAGGAAAATGTAGTTCAAGTATATGCTCATAGAATTATACTTTCACCCTTTGGGAGAGCTAATAATTATACTCAAGAGCAAGTTATAAGGGATATTATAAAAACAATACCTGTACCTAGAGTTAAGAGAGAGATAAAATGATAAAGATAAAGAGATTTTTTATAATACTACTTTTAGGTATGTTAATCTATGCATATCTAGATGGAGGCATTCTTGCATACTCACTATTTTATAGTACTTTTTTATCATTGCTAATTTCCTTTATCTACTTAATATATATTAGAAGAAAAATTGCAATAGAAATAAGATTCAATAAGGATAAGTTATATACTAAGGATCCATGTGAGTTTACAATTATAATTAAAAATTATAGTATACTTCCCATCCCATATTTACAAATATTTAATAACACCTTGTGTAATTTTGAGAAAGGTTTTAAATATGATGTAGTAATTCTTTCAGGAGATAAAAACAAAAGAATAAAGGGGCAATTATGCTTTGATATTAGAGGAATATATAATTTAGGAGTTACAGAAGTTATAATAAAGGACTTTTTATATATTTTTACTACAACTTTTATATTGAATAGTAATGAATGTATAAGCGTGTATCCTAAGGTGTACTCTTTTACTCATAAAATATTTCATGGATATAATGAAATTAGCATAATAAATTCAAATAGAAAAAACGCAGAAGACGAATCCTCTGTAAGGGACATTAGAAAGTATAGAGTAGGAGATAGCTTGAAAAACATACACTGGAAATTAAGTGCTAAGTATGGAGAACTATATATAAAAAACTTTGATTATTCCTCTGGAGAAAAATGCAGCATCTTATTAAACATGAATAAATTAAATACTATAGAGGAAGATGTAGTTGAGGAAAAATCAGTAGAACTTTGTATTTCGCTTGTAAGTTACTTACAAGGTAAAGGTATGAAGACAAGGATTTATATAAAAAATCAGGAGAATAGAAGCTTTTACATCGAAAAAAGAGGAGATGTTAGGGAACTTATGGAATACTTCCTTCTGCATAAAAGCAATGGAGAAGGAGAAATTGAATCTTTCATATATGATTCTTTAAATAGTATAGATAAGAGTACTTTGATAATAATTACTGGGGTCTTAACAGAAGAACAAGTAAATGTAATAACAAGTTTAAAAAAAATGGGATATAATTTAGAAGTTGTGTACGTCAATATAGACTTTAAAGACCTAAGTCTCATAGAACAACTTAAAAAAAATGATATTAATGCGTTATCATATAGAGAACTTATAAAAGAAGAGGAATGATATGAAAGGTATAAAAGAGTTTTCAGTAAGGATTATACTAATTTATTTAAACTTCGTATTCATATTTAGAGTAATGGAGGTTGCCTTTAAAATAAGTGATTTTTCTTATGTACTATTTTCCTTATTATTTTTGATGGTAATAGCATTGGTATATGTTTTTAAATTTTTAATAAAAAAGCCTTATATTAAGATTTTACTAATATTATTTATTATAAGCATACTGTCTTTTAGTATATATAAGAATATAGAATATATAAGTAAGCTAATTGTAAAAAACAATTCTTATATGCAGTATTTAAATAATGCCATATATAATAGGGAAGATACTGAGTTTTTTCAGTACAAAATTTTAATTTTAACGTTACTTCCGTTACTCATATTAATATGTATATTTTTTTCAAGTATATTTACTAATTTTATATTAATTATAACTTTTGCAGCTACTGCTTTTTTCTGGTACTACGGATATACTTTTATAGTAAAGAAGTATTTGTTTTTATATCTTATGCTGACTATAATGACTTTTTCAATAAACAATTTTTTAAAGGAAAAGATAGTGCTAAAGCAAAAGAGTATAAAAGCAGAGTTGCCTATTGTAAAGACTATTCCTTACATTGTTATACTAAGTTTAATAATTGCATCTCTGCAAAGTTTTTTTCCTAATAATTATAAAGGTCATTATAGTGAAGTAAAAGATAATATTACAAATAAACTTTTGCCTAGTAAAAATGCTGGAAGTCATATGTATAATATATCATCATCAGGTTATCCCAGTACAGAATCAAAGCTTGGAGGCCCTATTACGTTAGATGATAGAGAAGTTTTTAAGGTAAGAAGTAATAGGCCGTATTATTTAAGGGGAAGTTCTAAGGATTTTTATGATGGATTTTCTTGGAGAAATAGTATTGATACATTTGAAAAAGTAGGAGATAAAAATCCACTCCCCACGATTGAGGGAGGTAGAAGTTTCTTTCTTAAAACAGAAAGCATGGAAAATGAGCTAACTATTTATCCAACTAACTTATATACTACTACTGTTTTTTCAACTTTATATATGCAGGGAATGTCTATTAATAATAAAACTTTATATATAAACAAGGAAGGAGACTTATTGTCTTCTAAGGTAATAAGTACACCATATACTATAAGGTTTTATGATGATAGCCAAAAGTACAGTAAAATAACTCCTGATACAAAAAATTCTATAGTAATGGATGCTATAGATTTTGAATATAAGAAATCTTACCTGGAAGGAGAAATGGAAAATTATAAAAGATATCTAGAATTGCCTAAAAATATTCCCGGTAGGGTGTATGATTTAACGAAACAAATAACATCTAAAGATAATAATGCTTCTGAAAGTCTAATAAGTATATATAATTATCTTAACAAAAATTATAAGTATTCTCTTGAAGTTTCTAATATTCCTCAAAATAAGGAGTTTGTAGACTACTTTCTATTTGAAGAAAAAAAGGGATATTGTACTTATTTTGCAACAGCTTCTGTAGTAATGCTTAGAATGGCGGGCATCCCTGCAAGATATGTAGAAGGATTTAATATGACAAATAATAAGAATGAAAATGGGCTTTATGTGGTTACAAATAAAAATGCCCATGCTTGGGTAGAGGTTTTAATATCTCCTACATATAACACGTGGGGAGTATTTGATGCAGTGCCTAGTGCGCCGGAAATTTTAAGGACGGAGGAAGAAAAGGCTAAAGAAAAGGAAAGTAACCAAGTACAGGAAAAGTCACAGGAGATTAACAAAGGTGACCAAAAGACACAACATCAATTAGGAAAAGAAGAAAAAAACATAGATTTAAAAGGGATTGTTATAAATAAAGTATTGTGGATCGTATTAAGAGTATTTTTCGTTATATGTATATTTATATTAATTAAAAAATACAGAAAAAGCAAAATTATAAAATCACAAAGTGTAATTCCTCTGTATCAATATATATTATCAAGATTAAAAACTGAAGGAATAATTATTCCAGTTAATACTGGCGATTTAGAGTTTTGGAAAAGTTATGATGATGTCTATATTAGATTCCTAATGAGCGATTTATGTACTTTAGCTTATGAAGAATATTATGGACAATATAATAGTCTAAAAGCACTAGGCAAGATAAGTTATTATAATTCTATAGAAAAATATCTAAGAGGCAAGCAAAGTAAAGTTAAGTATATATTCTTTTATTTTGTAGTATTGTAAATTAAAGTATACATGTTATAATATTTATATAGAATATTATGGTAATGCGGATATGGCGGAATTGGCAGACGCACTAGATTCAGGTTCTAGCGAAGGAGACTTCGTGCAGGTTCGAGTCCTGTTATCCGCACCAGCAAAGTTTGAAATATCAAAGTTAAAGTGCCTCCACATAACAAGGGAACTTTTGCCTTAGGCAAAGGTTCCTTTTTAATTACATATAAAATTAAGTTATAAAGAACAATATATACAGATAGGGAGTTGGACAGAAATAGGCACTATTTATATAATAAGTATTATGTAAATAATAATTAATGAAAGGAATGTTTGAATTGAAATATAAATTAATATGTATAGATATGGATGGAACATTGTTAAATAAATCTGGAGAAATAAGTAAAAGAAATTTAGAGGCTATTAAAATGGCTTCTAAAAATGGAGTAAATGTAGCTGTTACTACAGGAAGGCTATTTGCATCTGCTAATTACTTCGCAGATCTCTTAGAAGTAAAGACTCCTGTTATAGCATCTAATGGAGCATACATAAGAGAAAAGTCTAGTGATAAGGTTATATATAAATCACTTTTAGGTTATGATAATGCCATAAAAGTAGTTGAAATACTTAAGACATTTGATTTATATCCTCACTTTAATACCTATGATTCTATTTTTACAGAAAGGATTATTAACTCATCTTTGTTTTATTCTAAGTTAAATGAAACTTTACCAGAGGACAGGAAAATAAAAATTTGTATTGTAGAAGATTGGCAAAAGGTATTAAAGGAAAATGAAGGCGAAATACTAAAATGTATAGTTATAGATAAAGATATAGAGAAGATTAAAAAGGCTAAGGAAGAAATTAATAAAATAGAAACTCTAGAAGTAGTAAGCTCCTTAAAAAAGAACTTTGAAATAATGGCAAAGGGAGTATCTAAGGGGAAAGCTGTAGAGATGCTTGCAAATTATTATGGCATTGATAGAAGTGAGGTAATATGTATAGGAGATAATGAGAATGATTTATCTATGATAAATTATGCAGGTCTTGGAATTGCAATGGGTAATGCAGAGGATTTTGTAAAAGAAAGTGCGCATTATATAACAGATACCAATGATGATGACGGGGTAGCAAAAGCTATAGAAAAATTTGTATTATAGACCGGGAGGGAAATTATGTTTATACCTAGGAGAATAATTTTTGAAAAGGGTTCGTTAGATTATGAAATAGGTAAAAATATATATGAGAATTTTAAAAATAAGTCAGATATAGAAATAATACAATTAACATCTAATAAGATAAAGCAAAGCATTCCAGGAGATAACCTATATGATTTTTATAGGGCGGGCAAAAATACCTTAGTAGTCGGGGTGAAAAAAGGATTTAAGTATCAATCCTGTAAGCCATCAGCACATTATCAATTACCTTTAGTATCAGGTTGCATAGGACATTGTGAGTATTGTTACTTAAATACCAATATGGGAGATAAACCATACATAAAGGTTAATGTTAATATAGAGGATATACTCAATAAAGCTAAAGAGTATATAGATGAAAGGCTTCCAGAGATAACGATATTTGAAGGAGCTGCAACCTCAGACCCTGTGCCAATTGAGCCATATACACATTCTTTAGCAAAGACTATAGAGTTTTTTGGGGAAGGTGTAAATGGCAAGTTTAGATTTGTTACAAAATATAATGATGTAGACGGACTGCTTAATTTGAAGCATAACGGCAATACTGAAATAAGATTTACATTAAATACTTTTAAAGTTATCAGCGACTATGAAAAGAGAACTGCGCCAATTGATAAAAGAATAGAAGCAAGTGTAAAGGTAGCAAAAGCTGGATATCCAGTAGGTTTTATTATAGCACCGGTATTTTTATATGATAATTGGAAAGAAGATTATAAGAACTTATTATTAGAATTGCATGATAAAATTCCAAAGAATTTAAGATATCCAATAACATTTGAAATTATTTCACATAGGTATACAGCTAGAGCGAAAAATATAATATTGGAAGTGTTTCCGCAAACTACGTTACCAATGATTGATGAGGAAAGAAAATATAAACATGGGCAGTTTGGATACGGAAAGTTTGTATATACAAGAGAAGAGATAGAAGAAGTAAAGGATTTTTTTACAAATCAGATAGAAACAATATTTGAAAATAAAGTTGTAAAATATGTAATATAATTATTAAATTAAGATTTACTATATAAATTAAGTGATGGATAGGAATACATTGCTTAATACAAAGTGGTAATTGAATAATTGGTAATATTAGAGTAATATATTTATTATAGATTTGTACTGATGAGTTAAACAAGTAAGGGGGAAAAAAATTGAATTTAAATATAGTTTTGTTTCAGCCAGAAATACCACAAAATACTGGAAATATAGCGAGGACTTGTGTTCTTACAAACTCGAAGCTTCATCTTATAAAACCTTTAGGTTTTAGTTTAGATGAAAAACATTTAAAAAGAGCAGGATTAGATTATTGGAAGTACTTAGACCTAACTATTTATGAATCCTATGAGGAACTTAGAGAAAAGTATTCAGATAGCACGTTTTATTTTTCAACCACCCATGCAGATAAGCTTTACTCAGATGTAAAATTTAAACAAGGAGATTTTATCGTATTTGGAAGAGAGTCTAGTGGACTACCTGATTACATAAGAAAAGAGAACGGTGAAACATGTATAAGGGTACCTATGATAGAGAGTTCAACTAGATCTTTAAATCTATCTAATACTGTATCTATAATGGCCTATGAGGCATTAAGACAAATGGAATTTCCAAATATGAAATAGGAGGCAGAGTGTTGGAAAAAATAAAGATAGTAACGGATAGTACTGCAGATTTGCCAAAGTCTATAGTAGAGAAATATGATATAGAAGTTATACCTCTATTAGTAAATATTGAAGAAAATACCTACAAGGATGGCGTAGATATATTTCTAAGAGAACTATTGGACAGAATGGATAAGTCTGAAGCTTTCCCTACTACCTCACAAATAAACCCACAGCGGTTTTTAGAGTATTATAAGAAATATTTAAACGAAGGATATAAAATAGTATCTATACATTTATCATCTAAAATGAGTGGAACCTATCAGTCTGCATGTATTGCAAGGGATATGTTAGACACTGCAAATATAGTAGTAATAGATTCATTAAATGTAACCTCAGGACTTGGAATACTAGCTGTGAAAGCTTCCATATTAAAAGAAAAGGGAATTTCTATAGATGAAATAGAAATAGAAATTAAAAACACAATACCTCATGTTAAAGCTGCATTAGCATTTGAGCATTTAGATAACTTAGTTAAGGGAGGAAGACTTTCTAAGACTGCAGGAGTTATTGGTAATATTCTTGGAATAAGACCAATACTTGGAGTAGTTAATGGAGAGATGACCGTAATAGATAAAGTAAGAGGAAGCAGAAAAGCAGCAAGATATATTATAGATTATATGAACGAAAATGGAATACAAAAGGGAGAACCTATGGTGCTTCTCCAAGTTGAAAATGATGATGTACGATTACAACTTAAAGAGTACCTTTGTGAAAATGGCAATGATTTTATGGAATGTGAAGTGGGGTGCGTGGTTGGTGTTCATGCAGGAAAAGGAGCTTGTGGAGTGTTTTTTATAGAAGAATATTAATAATTAGTGAATGTAAAGTAGGATGGGATAAGTTGGGTTGTATAAATGCAAAAAATATTTTTGCATATTTGATAAATGAAGGATAATTTGGTTATTTGTAGAATAGTAATGTTAAGGGTTACATTATATAATTATTAATAGGAGGGAATTACAAATGAACAAGAAAAGAATAGTTTCATTATTAGCAGCAACAATAATGACAATGTCATTGCTTGCAGGCTGCGGCGGTGGGGAAAAGAAACCTGCAGATCAAGGTGGCACAAAACCTGCAGCAACTGCATTAAAAGTAGGGTTAGTTACTGATCAAGGTGGTATTAATGATGGTTCCTTTAACCAATCTGCACATGAAGGTATAACTAGAGCGACTAAAGATCTTGGCATTGAGCAAATTCCAGCAGTAGAATCTAAGCAGCAAGATGCTTACGAACCAAATTTAAGAACTATGGCTGGAGCAGCTGATTTAACAGTTGGATGTGGATTTATGATGAGTCAGGCTATGGCAAATGTTTCAAAGCAGTTAACAGATAAGAAGTTTGTTGTAGTTGACGCTGTAGTTGATAGCCCAAATACCTTATCAATAACATTTAAAGAAGAAGAAGGTTCTTTCCTTGCAGGAGTATTAGCAGGAAAAATGACTAAAACTAATAAAGTAGGATTTATAGGTGGAAAAGAAGGAGAAGTTATAAATAGATTTGAATCTGGATTTATAGCTGGTGTTATGTCTGTTAATCCAGAAGCAGGAAAACTTTTAATGCCTGTAAATGCTAAAACTCCAGGTAAAAATGTTAAATATGTTGATTCCTTTGACGATCAACAAAAGGGAGTAGAAGCAGCTAAAATGTTATATAACAGTGGATGTGACATAGTATTCCATGCAGCAGGTGGAGTAGGTCTTGGACTTTTCAAGGCTGCTAAGGAAATGAACAAATGGGCTATAGGTGTTGACTCTGACCAAGCAGCAGCACTTCCAGATTATAAAGATGTTATAGCATTTTCAATGGAAAAAAAGGTTGGAGAATCAGTTTATGATGCTATAAAAGACCTTAAAGGTGGAAGTTTCCAAGGAGGACAGCATAAGGTTCTTGGAATAAAAGAAGATAGAGTTGGAATAGCTCCTACGGTTAATGAAAAGGTTTCTAAGGAATATATAGAGCTAGCTAATAAATACAAAGAAGCTATAAAAGAAGGAAAGTTTAAAGTTCCAGGTACAAGAGATGAGCTTAAAGATTTTAAAGCTCCACAGCTATAATAGTTTGGCTAGGTGCTTATGCATCTAGCCTTTTGTATAATTATTTGGGACTTAAACTTCATTGCAGAAAGGAGGATTCAGATGCAAAAAGTTGTGGAAATGAAAAGTATAACCAAGGTATTTCCAGGAACTATAGCTAATGATAATGTGGATTTTGAACTGAAAAAGGGAGAGATACATGTTCTTCTTGGTGAAAATGGAGCTGGAAAAACTACTTTAATGAACATTTTATACGGATTGTATCAGCCAGAAACAGGTGAGATATATGTAAATGAAAATAAGGTAAGTATTAAAAATCCTAAGGATGCAATTAAGCTAGGAATAGGAATGGTACATCAACATTTTATGTTGGTGCATAATTTCACAGTAGCTGAAAATATGGTTTTAGGGCAAGAACCTAGAAAGGGAATGTATCACATAGATATTAAAAAGGCAGAAAACGATACCAAAGAACTTGCAGAGAAGTATGGATTTAATATTGACCCTAAATCTGTAATTGAAGACATGACTGTAGGGCAGCAACAAAAGGTTGAGATACTAAAGTCATTATATAGAGGTGCGGAAATACTTATACTTGATGAACCAACAGCTGTTTTAACTCCACAGGAAATAATAGAACTTGGATCAATACTTAAAAATTTAACAAAAGAGGGAAAGTCAATAATACTTATAACTCATAAATTAAAGGAAGTTATGAGTATGAGTAATAGGGTGACTATAATAAGAAGGGGAAAATATATAAATACTGTTAATACTGGAGAAACCAATATAGATGAGCTGGCAGAAATGATGGTAGGTAGAAAGGTCAATCTTACAGTAAATAAAGAACTATCAAAGCCAGGAGAAGCTATATTAAAGATAGAAAACTTAAAAGCATTAGATCATAGAAAACTTCCTGCGTTAAAGGGTATAACTTTGGAAGTGAAGTCTGGTGAAATACTAGGAATTGCAGGAGTAGACGGCAATGGACAAAAGGAACTTGTAGAATCTATAGTGGGACTCATAAAACCAATAGAGGGTAAAGTGTATTTAAAGGGTAATGATATAACAGGAAAACCAACTAAAGACATAACAGATGCAGGAGTTGGCCATATACCTGAAGATAGACATAAAAGAGGATTAGTTTTAAAATACTCACTTCTTGAGAACTCTGTACTAGGTATACATCATAAGAAACCTTTTTCCAATGGAATAATGATGAATTACCATAAAATACGAGAACATGTAAAAAAACTTATAGATGAATTTGACGTGAGAACTCCAAATGAAGATGTATTAGCTTCATCTTTATCAGGAGGAAATCAACAAAAGCTAATTGTAGCAAGAGAAATTGAAAAGGACCCAGAACTTGTAATTGCAGTTCAACCAACTCGTGGCCTTGATGTAGGTGCAATTGAGTATATACATAAAAGATTGGTACAAGAAAGAGATAAGGGAAGGGCAGTACTGTTGGTATCTTTAGAATTAGATGAAGTTATGTCTCTCTCAGATAGAATAGCAGTTATATATGATGGGGAAATAGTGGATATATTAAATGTTAAGGATGCAACAGATCAAAAACTTGGCATATTAATGGCAGGTGGAACTTTAAAAAAGGATACGCAGGGAGGTAAAATAAATGGCTAAAGATAATACAAAAACTATAACCGTTTTAAATTCGGTAAGAAATTTATCAGTATCCTTTTTATCTATATTGCTAGCTCTTATTATATCTGTGTTCTTTGTAATGTGGGCTAAAGGATTTGGTTTTTTAGATTCGTCACAGTTACTATTTACTTCCATTTGGAAGGGAAGTTTTGGATCAAAAATAAATTTAATAGAAACCTTTGTGTTTACAACACCGTTAATATTTACAGGGCTTGCTCACGCTGTGGCATTTAAAACGGGACTTTTTAACATAGGTGTTGAAGGGCAATTTATTATAGGAATGATTACAGCAGCAATAATAGGATTAATTCCAGGAATACCATCAGCTATACATGTAATAATGATACTTATAGCGGGAATGGCTGGTGGAGCATTGTGGGCAGGAATTCCAGGATATTTAAAAGCAAAAATAGGAACCAATGAAGTTGTAAATACTATTATGATGAATTTTATTGCTATGCACTTTACAAACTATTTAACCATGGGACCTTTCCATAAGCAGGGTTCTGCAAGTACAGAACTTATTCAAAAATCAGCAGAACTATTTAGGTTTTTAGGACCCAATAATAGATTAAGTATAGGAATATTTATAGGAGTAATATTTGCAGTTTTAGTTTATATATTGTTTTGGAAAACTACTATAGGGTATGAAATAAGAGCAGTAGGGTTAAGTCCAACTTCTGCAGAATATGGTGGAATAAGTATAAAGAAAAATATAATACTTTCAATGGTAATTTCAGGAGCAATAGCAGGTATTGGTGGAGCGATACATGTAATGGGAGTACAACATCAATCCGTTCAATTATTTGGATTTCCTAACTTTGGATTTGATGGTATAGCGGTAGCTCTAGTTGCTAAAAGCAATCCTATAGGTGTACTTTTCTCTGCAGTATTATTTGCAGCGCTAAACTACAGCTCAGCAACTCTTATGTTATTTGGTATACCAAAAACAATTTCATACTTAATTCAAGGTATAATAGTACTCTTCATTGCTGGAGAATATATATTTAAACTTATATCACAGAGAAGAAAAAAGGGGGCTTTGACAAATGGATAGTGGAGTATATATAGCTATAACAGGAATAATCGCCGCAACGTTAAGACTTTCAACACCTCTTATATTTGCAGCCCTTGGTGGAGTTTTTTCAGAAAAAGCTGGAGTTGTAAATATAGCACTAGAAGGGATAATGACAACGGGTGCTTTCTTTGCAGTATATGGTTCATTTGTTACAGGCAGCCCTTGGATGGGTCTTATATTTGCTATGATTGCAGGAGCGGCTATGGCGGCTATACATGCATATTTAAGTATTCACTTAAAGGCAGAACAAGTTGTATCTGGTGTTGCTATAAATATATTTGCAGGTGCTTTGACGAGTTTTTTAATTGTTAAGTTTTTTAAGACTGGTTCTCAAACAAGTGTTGTAAAATCGATTCCATATCCATCAGAAATGATGGGGAAGGTTCCCTTCATTGGATCAATATTAAAAGAGTTAAATTGGTTTGTATTCATAGCATTTATATTAGTATTCGTATCTCATTATGTAATATATAAAACTCCGTTAGGACTTAGAATACGATCTGTAGGAGAACATCCAAAGGCTGCAGATACCTTGGGCGTAAGTGTATATGGAATAAGATATTTTTGTGTAATACTTTCGGGAGTACTTGGAGGATTAGGAGGAGCTACTCTGTCCATAGGAATAATGAACTTATACAGAGAAAACATGGTAAGTGGGAGAGGGTTTATTGCCCTAGCAGCCATGATATTTGGTAACTGGAAGCCTATAAATGCTATGTGGGCATCAATGTTATTTGCTTTTGCAGAAACATTTCAGTTATTTGCAAAGGGATTTGGATGGACTCTTCCTGGGGAAGTGTACGCAGCATTTCCTTATATACTTACAATGCTCGCTCTTGCTGGTTTTGTTGGAAAGACTCAAGCACCAGCAGCAGATGGTGTTCCTTATGAAAAGGGTCAAAGATAGTTACAATTAATACTGAGCATTAATATATGATACTTACTAAAAAAAGTCCGCAATGCGGATTTTTTTTAATTGAAAATTGAAAATTATTCGAAATTTTGGCATGGATTTTGCGTATAACTCTGTAATTGAATTCATATAAATGTTATAATAAAAACTATGAGGGGTGTGTTATATATGAATTTAGATTTTGGGTTATCTATGCATCAAGAGCAAAAGTTAATAATGACACAACAAATGCAGATGTCTATTAAAATACTTCAATTATCTTCCTTTGAGCTTCAGGAATATATTGAAAAGGAAATTCAAGAAAATCCATTGCTAGAAGCTAAATATGATAAAAAAGAGGACAAGTTAAATTATAAGGAGATAATAAAGTATTTAGAATTTGATGATTATACTCATAATAACTATGTAAAGGGTGACGATGAAGAGGTATCACCATTTAATTTTATTTCTAATAAAAAGTCTTTAAAAGAATATCTAAAAGAACAAATTGCTGATTTTGATGAAAAGGATTGCATAAAACATATATGTAATTATATAATAGAGAATATTGATTCTAAGGGATATTTAGGAGTAAGTATAGAAGATATATCTAAAGAAATACATATACCATTAAATGTCGCAGAAAAGGCGTTAGTGATAGTTCAAAGCTTAGAGCCTTATGGGGTTGGAGCAAGAGATCTAAAGGAATGCTTAAAAATACAACTTTATCAAAGGAAAATGGGAAATTATAAATTGCTTCAGATTATAGATAATCACCTAGAAGATATTGCTGAAAATAGATATAATATTATAGGAAAAAGCTTAAATATTACTCCTATGGAAGCACAAAGGTATGGAGATATCATAAAAAAACTTCAGCCTAAACCATCTAGTGGGTTTTATACTGGTGAAGAAGTAAATTATATTATCCCTGATGCATATATAAAAAAAATTGGTGAAAAGTATTATATCATAATGAATGATGATTTAGTTCCAAAGCTTATGATAAATAATCTTTATAAAGGGATAATAAATAAAAATGAGGATAAGAGCGCAGTTGAATATGTTAAAAGTAGGCTGGATAGTGCTGCTTTTTTGATAAAAAGTATAGAAAATAGGAAAAGTACAATATATAGGGTTCTTGAGAGCATACTTGAAATACAAAAGGAGTATTTTGATTATGGTGAAAGGTATTTGAAACCCATGACTCTGAAAGAAATCGCAGATAACTTAAATATGCATGAGTCAACAATAAGTAGGGCCATAAGGGATAAATATATTCATACAAGTAAGGGAACTATAAAGATAAAGAGCTTATTCACAACATCTATACAAGGAAACAATAGTGATAATATGTCTTCTATTAATGTGAAAAAGTTAATTTCTAATTTAATAGATAAAGAAGATAAAAAAAATCCATTATCTGATCAATATATTTCAGATGAGCTAAAGAAGGTTAATGTGAATATTTCAAGACGAACCGTGACAAAATACAGAGAAGAAATGGGAATAAAATCTTCAAAGGGAAGAAAAAGATTTTAAAAAAATTATTTATAGCTCTTGGAAAGCGGTTCCAAATGAGCTATAATATTAGTGGGGCAATAATGATATGCCCGGGACAATAAATGACCAGAGGGGTGTTGTGCTTGGAGGAAATATTAAAGTTACAACAGAAGATAGTGCCTGAGATGCTAGAAGTTATGGAAAAGAGATACTCCATATTGCGAGATATATACTATAATCAGCCTATTGGAAGAAGAATGCTTTCAAAAAACTTAGAGCTTAGTGAAAGAATAGTTAGAACAGAAGTAAACTTTTTAAAAGAGCAAAACTTTATAGAAATTACAACTCCAGGTATGATGATTACTGAAGAAGGAGAATATATAATAGAAAAGCTAAAGCACTTCATTTATGATATAAAAGGACTTGCTGATTTAGAAAGCAAACTTAAAGAAAAATTAAAGTTAATCAGCATTACTATAGTTCCTGGGAACTCAGATGAAGATGAAAATATTCTAAGGGAAATGGGAAAGGCTGCAGCAAGTTATATAAGAAATCTTCTCGAGGAAGATACTATACTGGCACTAACTGGTGGAAGTAGTATAAAAGAAGTAGTAGATAATATGCCAAAGTTTAATGCTCCAACTAATATGATGGTAGTTCCTGCAAGAGGTGGGATGGGAAGAACATTAGAAACTCAAGCAAATACACTGGTTTCTAATCTTGCTAATAAAATAAATGCAAATTACAAGCTACTTCATGTTCCAGATAATTTAAGTACGGAAGCTATAACTGCTATGTTTAAAGAAAAAGGAATAAAAGATGTGCTAGATATTATATATAATGCAAATATACTTATTTATGGAATTGGAAAAGCAGAAGAAATGGCAAAGAGAAGAGGCTTAAGCTATAAGGAAATTGAAATACTTAGGAAAAAGGAAGCTGTAGGAGAAGCCTTTGGATACTATTTTAATAAAATAGGAGAAGAAGTTTACTCTACGCCTACTATGGGCCTCAAAGATGAACATATAGAAAGTATAAAGTATCTTATAGCTGTGGCAGGAGGTACATCTAAGGCAGAAGCTATAATTGCAACTCTTACAAATAAACCTAGAGGAGTTCTAATTACTGATGAAGGCGCAGCAAGAAAGATTTTAAATATAATTAACAATTTTTCATTGTAAAATAAAATTCAATTACTTATAATTGAAGATAGATCGTTTGTTTGGTTAAAATTAACTTTACATATATTTATTTCAAGGAGGAATATTTTTATGGTTAAAATAGGTATTAATGGTTTTGGAAGAATAGGTAGAAATGTATTTAAGGCATTAGTTAAGAATTATGCAGATCAGTTAGAGGTTGTTGGAATAAATGACTTGACAGATGCAAAGACATTAGCGCATTTATTAAAATATGATTCATTATATGGAAAATTTGAAGGTACTGTTGAAGCTAAAGAATCTTCAATCGTAGTTAATGGAAAAGAAATAAAAATATTTGCTGAAAGAGATCCTAAAAATTTACCATGGGGAAGTCTTGGAGCTGACATAGTAATAGAATCAACAGGACTATTTACTGATGCAGAAAAAGCTAAGGCTCATATTGAAGCAGGAGCTAAAAAGGTCCTTATTTCAGCACCAGCTAAAAATGAAGACATAACAGTAGTTATTGGAGTTAACGAAGAAGAATATGATCCAGCAAATCATCACATTATATCAAATGCTTCATGTACAACAAACTGTTTAGCTCCATTTGCTAAAGTTTTAGATAGAGAATTTGGAATAGTAAAAGGATTAATGACAACAATTCACTCATATACTGGAGATCAAAGATTATTAGATGCTCCACATAGAGATCCAAGAAGAGCAAGAGCTGCTGCAGAATCTATGGTACCAACAACAACTGGAGCTGCTAAGGCTGTTGCATTAGTATTACCACAATTAAAGGGAAAATTAAATGGATTTTCATTAAGAGTTCCAACTCCAACAGTATCATGTACAGATTTAGTTGCAGAGCTTTCAAAAGAAGTTACTGTAGATGAGGTTAACGCAGCATTCAAGAAGGCATCAGAAACTGATATGAAAGGAATACTTGGATTCTGTGAGGAACCATTAGTATCTATAGATTTCAGAGGAGATGAAAGATCATCAATAATTGATGCTATGTCAACAATGACTATAGAAGGAAATATGGTTAAAGTTATCTCTTGGTATGATAATGAATGGGGATATTCAAATAGACTTGCTGATTTAACTAAATATGTAGCAGATAGACTATAATTTTAAATTATAGCTAAACAATAAACTAAAGGAGGGTTTTGATTGTAGTTATGGCTATAAGGCAAAACCCTTTTTAATGTAAGGAAAGGATGATAACTATGGCATTTGATAAAAAAACTATTGAAGATATAGATGTTAAAGGAAAAAGAGTCCTTGTAAGATGTGATTTTAATGTTCCTATAAAAGATGGAAATATAACTGATGAGAATAGGCTTTTAGGAGCGCTTCCAACTATTAAATATCTTATGAATAATGGTGCAAAAGTAATACTTTGTTCACATATGGGTAAGCCTAAGGGAGAAGTTAAAAAGGAATTATCTTTAGAACCTGTAGCTAAAAGATTATCAGAGCTTTTAAATAGTCAAGTGAAATTTGCGGCAGATGATACTGTAGTAGGAGAAAATGCTAAAAGGGCAGTAAGCGAAATGAAGGATGGGGAAATAGTTCTTCTTGAAAATACAAGATTTAGAAAAGAAGAAACTAAAAATGAAGAAGGTTTTTCAAGAGAATTAGCATCACTAGCAGATGTATTCGTAAATGATGCCTTTGGAACAGCTCATAGAGCGCACTGTTCTACAGTAGGAGTTACTGAATTTGTACAGGTATCTGTATGTGGATATTTAATCCAAAAGGAGTTAAAGTTTTTAGGAGACACGGTGGAAAGTCCAGAAAGACCATTTGTTGCGATACTAGGAGGGGCAAAGGTTTCAGATAAGATAAATGTTATAAATAACCTTTTAGATAAAGTAGATACTTTAATAATTGGTGGAGGTATGGCGTATACTTTCTTAAAAGCACAGGGATATACAATAGGAAATTCCTTAGTAGAGGAAGATAAACTGGAGTATTCTAAAGAGATGGTTGAAAAGGCCAAGGAAAAGGGTGTAAAGTTTATGCTTCCTGTGGACCATGTAATAGCGGCAAAATTTGATGCTTCAGCAGAGCCTGTAACTACAGAAAATGAAAATATCAAAGAAGGACATATGGGATTGGATATTGGACCAAAGACAGCTAAGATGTATGCTGATGAAATAAAATCTTCAAAGACTGTTATTTGGAATGGACCTATGGGAGTATTTGAATTTGAAAACTTTGCTAAGGGTACCTTAGAAGTTGCAAAGGCTATGGCAAATTCCAATGCAGTTACTGTAATTGGTGGAGGAGATAGTGCAGCTGCAGTTAATCAATTAGGCTTTGGAAATGAAATGACTCATATATCAACTGGAGGGGGAGCATCTCTTGAATTCTTAGAAGGAAAAGAGCTCCCAGGAATAACAGCATTGAGCAATAAGTAATTAGAAGGTGGTGAAATCAATGAGAATTCCTATAATTGCAGGTAATTGGAAAATGCATAATACCATAGATGAAGCAATTAAGCTTGTGGAAGAATTAAAACCTATGGTTAAGAATGCGAAATGTGAAGTAGTAGTATGTCCGACATTTGTATGTTTACATGCAGTGAAAAAAGCTGTAGCAGGAACAAATATAAAAGTAGGAGCACAAAATATGCACTTTGAAGAAAAGGGTGCTTTTACAGGAGAAGTTTCTCCACTAATGCTTCAAGATATGGGTATGGATTATGTAATAATTGGGCATAGTGAAAGAAGGCAATATTTCAATGAGACAGATGAAACAATAAACAAAAAAATAAAAGCTGCATTTGAACATGATTTAACACCTATATTATGTGTAGGAGAAACCCTAGATGAAAGAGAAAGTAATATAACAGAAGAAGTTATAGCAAAACAAGTAAAGCTTGATTTAGCTAATATCTCAGGAGAATTAGTAGAAAATATTGTTATAGCATATGAGCCTATTTGGGCTATAGGCACAGGTAAAACAGCTACATCTGAAGAAGCAAATGAAACTATAGCGTTTATAAGAGGTATAATAGGAAATATATATAGTAAAAATGTAGCGGATAAGGTGAGGATACAATATGGAGGCTCTGTCAAACCTGCTACTATTAATGAACAAATGTGTATGTCTGATATAGATGGAGCTTTAGTTGGAGGAGCGAGTTTAAAATCAGAAGACTTTGCAGCTATAGTAAACTTTTAAGGTGTAGTAGGGGGAAAAAGATGAATAAGAGACCAGTAATGCTCATGATTTTAGATGGATTTGGATTAACAAATAACATAGAAGGCAATGCTATAGCTAAAGCTAATAAGCCTAATTTTACAAAGTATTTTAATAATTATCCACATACAGAACTTGAAGCAAGCGGGTTAAGCGTAGGACTTCCAGAAGGACAAATGGGGAATTCTGAAGTAGGGCATTTGAATATAGGGGCAGGAAGAATAATATATCAGGAACTAACACGAATCACAAAAGAAATAAAGGAAGGGAACTTCTTTAAAAATTTACAAATAAATGAGGTAATGGATAACGCCATTGAAAATAAGTCTTCATTACACCTATTGGGACTGCTTTCAGATGGCGGTGTACATTCTCATATAGATCACCTTAAAGCATTAATAAAGCTAGCTAAGGAAAAGGGACTAAAAGATGTGTATGTTCATGCGTTTTTAGATGGAAGAGATGTACCGCCATCTTCAGCAATAGAATATATTGAAGATTTAGAAGATTATATGACTGAAATAGGAATTGGTAAAATAGCTACAATTTCTGGTAGATATTATGCTATGGATAGAGACAAAAGGTGGGAAAGAATCAATCTTGCTTATAATGCAATGGTACTTGGAGAAGGTGAGGAGTCAAAATCCGCAATAGAGGCAGTACGAAAATCATACCATGATAACAAAACAGATGAATTTGTGCTTCCTACGGTGATAATAAATGGTGATAAGCCTACAGGGATGATTCAAAATAATGATTCTGTAATTTTCTTCAATTTTAGACCAGATAGAGCAAGAGAGATTACTCGTGCAATAAACGACGAGGTGTTTGATGGATTTAATAGAGAAACATTAAATCTTAATTTTTTAACAATGACTATTTATGATAAATCTATAGAAAATGTTAGAGTAGCTTATAAACCTGAGAGTTATAAAAATACTTTAGGGGAATATGTAAGCAGCTTAGGACTTAAGCAGCTAAGAATTGCAGAAACAGAAAAATATGCACATGTAACATTTTTCTTCAATGGTGGAATAGAATATCCAAATGAAGGTGAAGATAGAGCGCTTATCCCATCTCCAAAGGTTGCAACTTATGATTTGCAGCCTGAAATGAGTGCTTATGAAGTTACAGAAGAGTTATTAAAGAGATTAGATACAAATTTATATGATATGATAATTTTAAATTTTGCTAATCCTGATATGGTAGGGCATACAGGAGTAATTGATGCAGCTAAAAAAGCTGTGGAAGTAGTAGATGAGTGCATGGGTAAAATTGTAGATAAAGTTTTATCGATGAATGGTAGTGTATTTGTAACTGCTGACCATGGGAATGCAGAACAAATGATGGATTTTTCCACAGGAGGAGCGTTCACTTCTCATACTACAAATCATGTTCCCTTCATGTATATAAGTGGTGATGCTAATTCTAAAAGTTTTATAGAAGGTGGAGTTCTAGCGGATATCGCTCCAACAATGCTCACAGAGATGGGAATTTCTATTCCTAAGGAAATGACAGGTAAAGTATTGTTTAATTTAGAAAATAATTAAAATACAACAATAATTAATATTTAGGAGGCTTATAAAATGAAAAGTTATGTAGAAATAGTAGATGTAGTTGCAAGACAAATATTGGATTCAAGATGTAGTCCTACTGTAGAAGTGGATGTAGTGCTTGAGGATGGTACTATAGGAAGAGCGGCAGTACCTTCAGGAGCTTCAACTGGAATGTTTGAAGCGGTTGAATTAAGAGATGAAGATAAATCAAAATATAATGGTAAAGGTGTATTAAAGGCTGTAGATAATGTAAACACACTAATAGCTCAAGAACTTATTGGGATGAATATATTTGATCAAGTTTCAATAGATAATACTATGATTGAGTTAGATGGAACTGAAAACAAGGGAAAGCTTGGTGCCAATGCTATGCTTGGTGTGTCACTTGCTTGTGCTAAAGCTGCAGCAGAATATCTTGGATTAGGTCTATATCAGTACATAGGAGGAGTTAATTCAAAGGTTCTTCCTGTTCCAATGATGAATATAATAAATGGAGGAAAGCATGCTGATAACAACGTAGATCTTCAAGAGTTTATGATTATGCCAGTAGGTGCTAGAACATTTGCTGAAGCTTTAAGAATGAGCTCAGAGGTTTACCATTCATTAAAATCAATACTTAAATCAAAGGGATATGATACCGGAGTAGGTGATGAAGGCGGATTTGCTCCAAATCTAAGCTCCAATGAAGAAGCTATTCAAGTTATAGTAGAAGCTATAGAAAAAACAGGATATACTCCAGGAAAAGAGATTTATATAGCACTTGATCCAGCATCTTCAGAAATATATGAAAATGGAAAATATAATTTAGCAGGAGAAGGAAAAGTTTTAACTCCAGCTGAAATGGTTGAATATTATGCAAAACTAGTTGAAAAATATCCTATAATATCCATAGAAGATGGTATGGCAGAAGAGGATTGGGAAGGCTGGAAACTTATCACTGAAAGACTTGGAGATAAAGTTCAGTTAGTAGGAGATGATTTGTTTGTAACAAATACAAATAGATTAAGCACAGGTATAGAAAAGGGAGTAGCAAACTCCATACTTATAAAATTAAATCAGATAGGAACTTTAACTGAGACATTAAATGCTATAGAAATGGCTGAAAGAGCAGGATACACTGCAGTAATATCCCATAGATCAGGGGAAACTGAAGATACAACTATAGCTGATCTTGTTGTAGCTGTAAATGCAGGTCAAATAAAAACTGGTGCTCCAGCAAGAAGTGAAAGAGTAGCTAAATACAATCAGTTATTAAGAATAGAAGAAGAACTAGCTGATATGGCAGAATATAGAGGTCTTAAGGCATTTTATAATATAAAAAGATAATAAATAACGAAGTATGGCAAATAGGAGGTTCAGGGAAACTTGAATCTCTTAATTTATATAAAATTTATGTATATGCGACTAAAATGGAATTAAATGGATATAATGGAGGATGACCTTGTATTTCAGCGTATTTACAAATTATAGTAAGTTGTTGAAAGAATCAAGTTATGCTACAATTAATAAAAGATATATATAAAACTGGGGAAAAATATTAAAACTTAACTAAAAGATGGAGGAGGTAGAGGAATGAAAAACACATTGACAATTTTACAGGTTATAGTGTCAATTACACTAATAATATCTGTCCTTGCACAGCCAGCTAAGACTCAGGGATTTAGCTTGCTTACAGGAGCATCAGACACTTTTTATGCTAAGAATAAAACAAAAACTTTTGAATCAACTATGTCAAAGCTTACAGTAATATGTGCTATATTATTTGCTGTAATAACTGTATCTTTAAACGTAATTAAGTAAAATTATTTACAAAAGTCAGGGGGATATGATTATATGGATAATTACTTAATTTATACTGTGGGAGCTGGAGTTATAGCTCTAATATTTGCTTTCTTTTTAAGTAGTTTTATTTCAAAGGAAAGCGACGGCAACGAAAGAATGAGGGAAATTTCGGGTTATATTCATGAAGGTGCTATGGCCTTTTTAAGAACAGAGTACAAGTATCTTACAATATTTGTGATTATAGTTGCAGCAGCGTTGGCCTTGTTTGTACATTGGCAAACAGCTGTATGCTTTATAATAGGAGCTCTTTTTTCAATTCTTGCAGGATATTTTGGAATGAACGTTGCTACTAAGGCAAATGTTAGAACTGCAGAAGCAGCAAGACATAGTCAAAATAAAGCTCTAAACATTGCATTTTCAGGCGGCTCTGTTATGGGTATGTGTGTAGTAGGACTAGGACTTGTAGGAATTGGATTATTATATATCTTATTTCAAGGAGATATGAATGTCATAACAGGATTTGGGCTTGGTGCAAGCTCTATAGCTTTGTTTGCACGTGTAGGTGGAGGAATATATACAAAGGCAGCAGATGTAGGAGCTGACTTGGTAGGAAAAGTAGAGGAAGGTATTCCAGAAGATGATCCAAGAAATCCTGCGGTAATAGCTGATAATGTTGGAGATAATGTAGGTGATGTAGCGGGAATGGGTGCAGATCTTTTTGAGTCCTATGTAGGGTCAATAATATCTGCTCTTACTTTAGGTGGAATAGTATTTAGCAATAATGAAGGTGTAGTATATGCCCTTTTATTATCTGCAGTAGGTATTATAGCAGCTATAGTGGGAGTGTTGGTTGCAAGGCAAAGTAAAGCTGCTAACCCTCAAAAGGCATTAAATAGTGGTACTTATATTAGTGGTATTCTAGTAATAGTTGTAGCAGCAGCGTTAAGTAACTCCATTTTTGGAAACCTGAAAGCCTTTACTGCAATAACATCAGGGCTTGTGGTGGGAATGCTTATAGGAAAAATTACAGAAATATATACTTCTGGAGACTATAACTATGTTAAGAAAATTGCCCGTCAATCTGAAACAGGACCAGCCACAACTATAATCTCAGGACTTGCTGTAGGAATGAATTCAACTATGTGGCCTATAGTTTTAATAGGAATTGGAGTTCTTGCATCATTTTTTATAATGGATGGAGCAACTAATGTGAGGATGGGGTTATATGGTATAGCTTTGTCAGCGGTAGGAATGCTCTCTATAACCGGTATTACTGTAGCAGTAGATGCTTACGGACCAATAGCAGATAATGCAGGTGGTATTGCAGAAATGTCTCATCTTCCTCATGAAGTTAGGCAAATAACAGATAAACTTGACTCAGTAGGAAATACAACAGCAGCAATAGGTAAGGGATTTGCCATAGGGTCAGCAGCCTTAACTGCATTAGCATTATTTGCATCCTATGCGCAAGCAGTACAAATAACAAGCATAGATTTGTTAAATCCGATTACTCTAGTTGGAATGCTTATAGGAGCAATGCTTCCGTTCTTATTCGGAGCGCTTACTATGGAATCTGTAGGTAAAGCAGCGAATGAAATGATAGAAGAAGTAAGAAGACAATTTAAAACCATACCTGGAATTATGGAAGAAAAGGCAAAGCCAGATTATAAAAAGTGCGTAGATATATCTACAGCAGCAGCTATAAGAGAAATGATTCTTCCAGGAGTGCTTGCCATAATAATTCCTTTAGCTATGGGATTACTTCTTGGGAAAGAAGCTTTAGGTGGATTTATAGCAGGAGCAGTAGCTACAGGAGTGCTAGTTGCAATACTTATGGCAAACTCTGGCGGAGCATGGGATAATGCTAAAAAGTATATTGAAAGTGGAGAACATGGTGGAAAGGGAAGTTTTGCTCATAAGGCAGCAGTAGTAGGTGATACTGTTGGAGATCCATTTAAGGATACTTCAGGACCGTCTATGAATATATTGATAAAACTTATGACAATAGTTTCACTTGTATTTGCACCAGTAATTTTAAAGTACGGTGGTATATTGCTTGAATTATTTAAATAGAAGGTTAGGGATTTAGCTTAAGCTAGGTCCCTTTTTATATAAATATTATTTAAGATATTCAGTTGACATGTGGATAAAATTGCTATAGCATGAATGTAAATCCAATGGCATTTAGAATTTCAAGAATACTTTATTAAATATAGAATAACTTTAATGTTTACTAGTAAGAATATACATATAGGTGTATTTTTCGTAGGCATATATAAAAGGAGGTAAATAGATGAACTTACAAGAAACTATAGTTGAATTTATGAAAGAACAGGCATACAAGCCTATGGATGCTAGAGAGCTCTCCAGAATTTTTGATATAAAGAAAAGTGACTATGAGGACTTTTTAAAGACATTAGATTACATGGAAAAGGATGGACTTATAGTTAGAACAAGAACAGAACATTATGGAGTTCCAGAAAGAATGGGGTTAATAGTTGGAAAGCTTCAAGGACATCAAAAGGGATTTGGATTTTTAATACCTGAAGTAGATAGACCGGATGTATTTATACCTTCATCTAACATGAATGGGGCTATGCACGGTGATAGGGTAATGGTAAAAGTATTAAGGGAAGAAGATGGAGGTAAAAAGTGCGAAGGGGAAATAATAAGAATAATAGAAAGAGCAAATAAAAATGTTATAGGTATATTTGAAGAAAGCAAAAACTTTGGATTTGTGGTACCGGATGAAAAAAGAATGTATCAAGACATTTATGTGCCAAAGGAAAAAGCTAAAGGAGCGAAGACTGGAGACATAGTTATAGTAGAAATACTAAAGTGGCCAGATACTAGAAGAAGCCCTGAAGGTAAAGTTGTAGAAATATTGGGTAAAAAGGGAGACCGTGGAATAGATATTTTAACTATAATAAAAAAATATAGACTTCCAGAAGAGTTTCCTCCTAAAGTGCAAAGCTATGTCGATAAAATTCCTGAAGAAATTCCAGAAGAAGAATATGAAAAACGTATTGATTTAAGAAATTTAAAAATTGTAACTATAGACGGAGAAGATGCTAAAGATTTAGATGATGCTATATCTATTGAAAAGTTATCTAATGGAAACTACAAGCTTGGAGTTCATATTGCAGATGTATCTCATTATGTAAAAGAGAAGAATCCATTGGATAAGGAAGCCCTAAAGAGAGGAACTTCTGTATATTTAATAGATAGAGTTATACCTATGCTTCCTAAAAAGCTTTCGAATGGAATGTGTAGCTTAAATCCTAAAGTTGATAGGCTTACATTGACCTGCATGATGGAAATAGATGGAAGCGGTAAAGTAGTGGATCATGAGGTTTTTGAAAGTGTAATAAAAACCAGTGAGAGAATGACTTATACAGATGTTACTAAGATACTTAGAGATAAAGATGAAGAACTTATGCAAAGATATGATTATTTGTTAGAAGAATTTAAGACTATGGAAGAGCTTTGCAAAATACTTTATAAAAAGAGAATTGATAGAGGGGCTATAGATTTTGATTTTGAGGAGTGTAAAATAACTTTAGATCAAAATGGCAAGCCTATAAAAATTGAACCTTATGAAAGAGCTATAGCAAATAGAGTTATAGAAGAATTTATGCTTGTATGTAATGAGACCATTGCAGAGTATATGTTTTGGGCAAACGTTCCATTTGTATATAGAATTCATGAAGATCCAGATATAGAAAAATTAACACACTTTAATGAGTTTGCTCATAATTTAGGTTATGTAGTAAAGATGACACAGGAGATTCATCCTAAGTCTCTTCAGGGAATCGTAGAAAAAGCTAAAGGTACAAGAGAAGAGACTGTAATAAATACATTGCTTCTTCGTTCTTTGAAGAAAGCAAGATATGCACCAGAATCTGTTGGTCATTTTGGATTAGCAGCAAGATACTACTGCCATTTCACATCACCTATAAGGAGATATCCTGACCTCATAATACACAGAATAATTAAAGAATATATAAATGGTAAGATTAATGATAAGAGGATAAATAAGCTCACTGATGAGGTATCCGTAGCGTCAATACAATCTTCCGAAATGGAAAGACTTGCAGATGAAGCTGAAAGAGAAGTAGATGATTTAAAGAAAGCAGAATATATGAGTGAAAGAATAGGAGAGATTTATGAAGGAATAATTTCTTCTGTTACAGCATTTGGTATGTTCATAGAATTACCTAATACCATAGAAGGACTTGTTCATATAAGCACGCTAAATGATGATTATTATATATATGATGAAAAGCATTTATGCCTTATAGGGGAAAGAACTAAGAAGAAGTATAAGTTAGGGGACGCAGTAAGAATTAAAGTTGATAAAGTTGATATAGATGCACATGAAATTTTCTTTGAATTACTAGATCAAGAATCAGAATACGATGAAGATTTAGATGGCAATGATATAGTAAACAATAGTGATAGTCAGCATGAAGAATTACAGAAAGACGAAGTTCAAGAAGCAGTGCTTCCAGTAGCAGAGTACTTTGAAGAAAACGAATAGGAAATTGCTGAAATTCAGTAGATAGTAATGAAATTTTTAATGTTCAAGTGTATGGAATTTGCATTGTAGCAAGCTTTCGTAGATGCAGATCCCATACATCTAGTTCAGCATTAAAAACGGTGTGAAGCTTGACTTTTAGTAAAATTTGTAATATAATATTGTTTTAAGAAGTACCATAAATAAAGTAGGTGATACCTAGTGGCAAAGAAGACAGTAAATAAGACATTAGCTGAAAATAGAAAAGCAAGACATGATTATTTTATAGAAGAAGTTTATGAAGCTGGAATAGAACTTGTAGGAACAGAAGTTAAGTCCATAAGAGGGGGAAAAGCTAACTTAAAGGATTGCTATGCTGAAATAAGGAATGGTGAAATATTTGTCTGTAATATGCATATAAGTCCTTATGAACAGGGAAATATATTTAATAAAGATCCTTTGAGAAATAGAAAGCTTTTACTTCATAAAAAGGAAATTCTTAAGCTTGAACAATTTACTGCTCAAGAGGGTTATACATTAGTTCCACTATCATTATATTTAAAGAATGGTAGAGTTAAGGTTAGCTTAGCTGTAGCTAAGGGTAAGAAAAACTATGATAAGAGAGATTCTATGCTTGAGAAGGCAGCAAAGAGGGATATTGAGCGTGAACTAAAAGAAAGATCAAAATATTAGATAAAGAAATTAAGATTTTCTTTAATTAATCAATTTATCTAATAATTACTATTGATAAATAATAAAAATTGTTGTATTATAATAACTGTAAGATAACTCAAAGCTAAATTGTCACTGATAACTAAAACGAGTTGTCAGCAAGTTCTTTGAAAAATAATATATTAATTAAATTATGGGGGCGTACATGGTTTCGACGGGGGTAAGTTGCCCCTGAGAAGCGAGTCGAGGGTCCTGGACCCGCGTTAAAAAACTAGGAAAAATATAAACGCAAACGATAATTTAGCGTTAGCTGCCTAATTAGCGCAGCTCGTCCTACCCGGGAGGCCTACGGCTTGGGATTAGGGCGTCATTTAGTAGGGAACCGAGCTCTACAAAGCTTTGAGTAGAGAACGGAATTTATGAAGCTACTGAAGTTTAAAGCCTGTTAGTGGGCGTTAAACCTAGGGAATTTTAAAACACTATCTGCACTCGGAGATGCTCAGGAGTTACTACTTTCGGACAGCGGTTCGACACCGCTCGCCTCCACCAAACCCGATAATTTCAGCCTGGTTACCCACCAGGCTTTTTATATTTTTTGAAAAATTATTAGAGAGTATATTATCAAAAAACAAATTTATCACTTTACTTACATAGCTTTTGATATTTTTATAAACAATAAGTATATGATATGCAAGTAAGGAGATGAAAATTATGGATATAAGTTATGGTTTGTTGAAATGTACAATTCTAGAAACTACTGCAATAAAGGGAGATAGTCCTCATTTTCATATACATGTCATTGCTGATGGAATACACTTTAGAATTGCCATAAATATAAAATCTGAAACGTATCCTTATGATTTGCTTTATTATATTGATGATGACTTTGAGAATGAACTTACGGCCAAACTATCAGAAATACCTTTTGGATTTTATCCAATTGGTCCAAATATAAAGAAAGACTACGGTCTTGACTATATTCGTGGGAATTTACTCCATATAAAAAATATGCAGCCGTTGCCGGATGTGCTTCCTGGTCCTGATAATGATTTAAATGAAAAGATTCGTAACATTACACATAAAGTTCTTGAAAATCCAGAAACTATTTTGTATGTTTTTGGAAGGCGGTGGGGACCTGAGGGTAGTAAAGATAAATACTTTCATTTCACTCCAAGTGATGGTATACATTCTATTCATATGAATCAAGAAATAAATCAATTTCAAGAGGATCCTGATAATAGTTGGCAGGATGGAGGCTTATTAATAAATTTTGTTTCAGAAGATAAGTGGAATGCCATTTTTTTAGCTTTTCAAGCTTATCATAATGGAAGTGAAGAGATTAATAATGCGTAATATGGCATAAATAAGAATTAAAAATAGCCTAAGATGAGAAAATAAAACATAAAATAAATACATTATAATTAAAGGAGTATTTATGGATAATATAGTTAAAGTAATAAAAAGTGAAAAGTCGTGGATGGAAAGTAACGCTATTGATCAACTTAAGAAAGTAGCAGAGCTTGATGGAGTAGTAAAAGCTGTTGGACTACCTGATCTTCATATTGGTAAGACTCCAGTGGGAGCTAGTTTTGTCACGAAGGAAGTAATTTATCCTCATTTAATTGGTAATGATATTGGATGCGGTATGGCTTTGTTTTCAACAAATATAAACAAGGGCAAGTTTAAATTTGATAAAGTTAGAGGAAAACTTGAGAGATTAAATGGACTTGAAAGTATAGATATATCCCATTTAACTGAAGAGATTCATTTGCCTATGAAGGAGGCTCTTGGAACTATTGGATCTGGAAATCATTTTGCAGAGTTTCAGCAAATTGATAAAGTGTATGATCAAGACTTATTAGATGAGTTAGATATAAATAAAGGATACATATATCTTTTAGTTCATAGTGGATCAAGAGGTTATGGGGAGTATATATTAAGGAAATATATTGGGGAGTATTCTTGTCAAGAGGGACTTAGAGAAAATAGTGAAGGTTATATTGAATACTTTAAGGAGCATAATAGTGCAGTAGAGTTTGGGGCGCTTAATAGAGAATTAATTGCATATAGGCTTTTAAGTACAATTGGTGCAAAGGATGGGCATAAGCTTTTAGATAGTACCCATAATTCAATAGCTATTAAGGAACTTAATGGAGAAAAACTTTATGTTCATAGAAAAGGTGCAGCGCCTGCAGATGTAGGGTGTGTTGTAATTGCAGGTACTAGAGGCTCTAATTCGTATATTGTTAAGCCACAAGCTAACTCTTTGGAATATGCTTTTTCAGTTGCGCATGGAGCCGGAAGGCGTTGGAATAGACTTTCCTGCAAAGAAAGGCTTGAACATGTATATCCTAATAAGTCTGTGAGAGAAAAACTTTTAGGAAGCAATTTAATATATAGCGATAGAAGTATTATATACGAGGAAGCTCCAGAGGCATATAAAAGTATTGAGAAAGTTATAGAAGATATGTTAAATGAAGACATGATAAAAGTTGTTGCAAGTCTAAAGCCTCTCATAACTTATAAAGCTTAACAAGGCCTGACTGCTTGATAAATAGTATATTTAATTTTATCAATTTATATTGCAAGTTGCAAAGTTAAGAACTATAAGCTATAATGTTTTATGTAATTAATGTATGATATGAAATAACAATATAAAACATGTAAAAAGGTGCCCGAAAGGGAGAATAGGGAATGAGGTATAAGCCTCAGCGGTCCCACCACTGTAAACGGTAGAACTTTTATAATCCACTGGATTACACCGGGAAGGAAAAAGTATCGTTAGTCCGTAAGCCAGGAGACCTGCCTTTTTCATTATTGCATCTTAGATTTAAGAGGCTATATTAAGAATGATGGCAAAATTCTTGAATACAAATATTTGTATTCAAGAATTTTTTTCTTTTTGTTTAAAAAATTTAATGAGGTGATGGATATGAAGGTTATTAAAAAGCTTGTAAGTTGTGACAATTCTATAAAATATTTATTAAGAATGAAAGACGGTAATACTATTGAAACTTTATATATGTATGATAAGGAATTAAAACTTACTTATCATAGTACAGTATGTGTCTCTTCTCAAGTGGGTTGTACCCAGGGGTGTTTTTTCTGCGCAACAGGAAAACAAGGCTTGGTAAGAAATCTTACCTCGCTTGAAATAACTGAACAGGTAGGTGTTTGTGTTGATTACTGCAAAGAAGCGAAGTTACTGCCAATAGATGCGGTTGTTTTTGCAGGAATGGGTGAACCTTTTATGAATTATGAAAATGTTAGAGATGCCATAATTAGCATATATAACAAATATAAAATAAGCAGTTTTGAAATTGCAACAGTAGGTTTAGCACCGAGAATCCGAAGATTGATAAATGATTTTAAAGATAGTGATGTTAAGATTAGACTTAACTTATCATTACATGCATCGTCAAATGATACACGTAAAAATATAATGCCAGTTACCTTAAAATATGACATAAATTCTATAATTGAAGCAGCAGTTGAATATGCAGAAACATTCAACATAAAGACCAGAATAAGATATATGATATTTAAAGGTATAAATGATACTGACGAGGATGTAAAAAGATTAGAGGGGCTGCTAGCAGATAAGCCATTAAAACTTATAATTTCAGCGTATAATGATAATAATATAGAAGGACTGATTGCGCCACAAGAAAGTGATGTAACAAACTTTTATAATAAACTAAAAAACAAAATAGATTGCGAGATATTCCACAATTTTGGGAAGGACATTAAGGGAGGATGTGGACAGCTTAGACAAGAAAAGATGATAGAAGATGAGGAAGTAGTATAGTTTAACGTTTAAACAGAATTTATTAAAAAGTTATCATAAGAAAATTTTAAATTAAAGATATAGTAAAACAAAAATAATTGTGATAAAATTACCACAAGATAAAGTGTTAAAGCTTTATTAAATTTTAAGTAGACACATAAAGGAGGGGCGACTGGCTTTGCACGCCAGGTATAATATGAATAATAAGATTAGAATAGGTATTGTAGGTTATGGAAACCTTGGAAAAGGTGTAGAATTATCTTTAAAACAAAACTCAGATTTTGAATTAGAGGCTATTTTCACAAGAAGAAATCCTGACAAATTGCAGTCAAATTCAAAAATGGTACATATTTCAGAAATGGAAAATTATAAGGACAAAATTGATGTTATGATTCTTTGTGGAGGATCTGCAACAGATTTACCAGAGCAGGCTCCAGAGATTGCAGCAACATTTAATACCGTAGATAGCTTTGATACTCATGCTAGAATACCAGAATATTTTAATAGGCTAGATGAAGTAACAAAAAGAGCTGGTACTATTGGACTTATATCCGTTGGCTGGGATCCAGGAGTATTTTCACTAAGCCGACTTTTAGGTCAATCAATACTTCCAGTTGGAAAAGACTATACTTTCTGGGGCAAGGGAGTAAGTCAAGGTCATTCAGATGCAATAAGAAGAGTAGCTGGTGTTAAGGATGGTATTCAATATACTATACCTGTTGAATCTGCTATTGAAAGAGTTCGTACAGGAGAAAATCCTGAATTTTCAACAAGAGAAAAACATGAAAGAGTTTGTTATGTAGTGCCTGAGGAAGGTGCCGATTTGGAGCAAATAAAAAATGAAATTAAAAACATGCCAAATTATTTCTCAGATTATAATACTACAGTGAATTTTATAACTGAAGAAGATTTAAAGGAGAATCATAGCGGGATACCTCACGGTGGATTTGTTATTCGTACAGGTGTAACCGGAGAGAATACTAAGCAGAGAATGGAACTTAGTTTAGATCTTGGAAGTAATCCACAGTTTACTTCTAGTGTGCTAGTAGCTTATGCAAGAGCAGCTTATAGAATGTCCAAAGAAGGTCAATCAGGAGCGCGTACAGTATTAGATATTCCATTTTCATATTTATCACCAAAATCAGGGGAACAATTAAGAAAAGAATTGTTATAGGATAGATTGAAGATAAGTACAATATATAAGTTAAAAGAACACCAATACTAGTATTGGTGTTCTTTGTGAATTTGTAGGATTTAATTAAATAATTTTTTAAAATAAGTTTTTGGGCTTATATGAGTAAATTTTCAGTATTCAAATATTAAAATAATGTTATAATATTTAAAAAAACATATAAAATTAAAGGAGTTTAACTATGAGACTAACTTATAAAAACCCAAGGGAATTAGCAACATGTATAAAGGATTTGGTAGATTCATACTTAGAAGGATTAATTGAGCATGATCCATTTGAAGAAAAGTTAATAAAGCTTATTAACGCTAATAAAGATAGAATTTATAAGGATGATGTAATGTCTGTAAAGATATCTAGCGTTTTAGGAAATTCAAGGATAGATATAATTAATAAAATAATAAATAAGTAAAATAAAAGCCTGGTTTGAGTAGCCAGGCTTTTTATTAAATGTTTTTTGTAAGACTTAACTAGCTTCCAATCAGCATTTATTTTATACAATAGGATACCAATATTTATAGGGTACTTAATATATTGTTAATAAAACCTTTGACAAGCTTAGTAAAATCTGATATTTTATATTAGGAATTTATTAATTTTTTGTAAACATATTAGGAGGAACTAAATGAATACTCAAACACAAAATGTAAAGATTGTAAACGCAGATCCGTCAGCGTTGGGATTATTTGGACTTGCTATGGTAACAATTGTAGCTTCTTCTCAAAAGCTGGGGTTAACAGAGGGTGTATCTTATGCTTTGCCATGGGCTATTTTTCTAGGAGGATTTGCACAGTTATTTGCATGTTTTAATGATTCAAAGAGACAAAATGTTTTTGGAACAACAGCCTTTGGGGCATATGGATTTTTCTGGCTTGCAGTTGGCGCTTCATGGATGATAAATGCCGGGGTATTTGGGCAAACTTTAAAGGCGGGTGTAGATCCAAAACAGATTGGCTTTGCCTATTTGGGATATCTAATATTTACTATCTTTATGACAATTGGAGCAATGGAAACACATAAGGTATTATTTACCGTATTCTTTTTGATTGACTTCTTATTTTTAGGATTAACGCTTTCCTCTTTTGGCATAGCTCATGAATTTACTCATATGTTAGCAGCATATTCAGAGCTGCTTATTGCATTGGTATCTTTTTACGGCTCAGCAGCAGCAGTTTTAAACCCTCACTTTGGCAGGGAGTTTTTACCTGTAGGGAAGCCTTTTGGAGTGTTTAAAAAGTTGAGTGTTAAGGAAGCGGAAATGAAGAAAGCTTCATAGGAAAAAATAACGTTAATAAATAATTAAAAACCACGTTGAAGTTATATACGACGTGGTTTTTAAAATATATAGAAAAAGACATAATTTTATTTTTATTCTTTGATGTTAATTTTATTTTCTTGAATAAGCTTTTGACTATAAGAGTCGAGCTTAACCCCTGTTTTATGAAGTTGATTATCAACTACGCTGGCTTGGGCTATGTGGTCAATTATTGAGTTGGTGGTAGTCTTTAGGATGTTATCAACGTTAAGTATTTCCTTAGTCATAGTTTCAATATGCTCTTTTTGAGTAGATACAATATTCATAACTTGTAGTACTTCTTCTTCAACTTGAGCTATAGTAGACAAGCTTTTTTCTACTTTTTCTATAGCATCACTTGAAGCTTTAACTCCCTTTGAAATAACTGAGTTAGATTTATCAGAATTAATTAATACTTTTTTTGTTTCATTTTGAATTCCATGTATTAAGTTAGATATATCCTTTGTGCTTTTTCTAGTTATCTCAGCTAATTTCTTTACTTCACCAGCGACCACGGCAAATCCCTTACCTTGTTCACCGGCTCTAGCAGCTTCTATTGATGCATTTAGTGCTAAAAGGTTAGTTTGACTTGCAATACTTGTTATTAATTGAACAACTTCATTGACTTTATTAAAGCTTTCGGCTAACTCGTTAATGCTACGAGTATTGTTAGCATTTTCGCTTTCTAGGGATTTAATTATAGAATCCATTTCTTCAATGGCCATTTTTCCTTCGTTTGATTTCTGAACTGTATCTTCTGTAATTTTTATAAGCTTATTACTTTCTGTAAATAGATTATCTGTAGAGTCATTTGTAAGGTCAGTTAAATTTGAAATTTTACTCATATGTACTTTTATATTATCTGTAAGTTCAGTTAAGGCGTTATGTTGATTATTAACTATTTCATGCTTATCTACAGTTGTTTTTAATAAATCATTTATTGATTCTATAAATTCAATAGTTTCAGTACGAAATTGAGCATCTTTTTCCCTTATCTCATTTAACTCAGTAGAAGAGATTAGCTCATCATTGGTTGATTTGTTTTTTCTAATCATTTTTATCCCCCTTAGTTTTAGATGTTATTTATAATGAATTGGTTATTTAGTACCTATAAAGGTAACTTCTAACTTATATTTTATAGTTAATATTAATGATAAGCAATGTATTTCTGATTAGTATAAAACAAAAAAAATAATAATGATAATGTATACATTAAATAAGACTTCATAATATGCTTAAAGAATTTAAGATGATAACCGAATAATAAAACATAATATATATTTAGACCAAGTATAATGGGTGCTTGGTTTGTCTAATACCATGATGTTTTAGATTTCCTCATTAAAAGACAAAAAAACCAAAAAATTTCATAAGATTACTTCCAATTATTATCAAAACAATGTAAAATGTTATTAATATAATATGACAAAAAATGTATCATATAATAAAAATATCCTATAAGGAGATGGGGGAAAGAGCAATGGATTTGATGTCAATTTATGGTATAGTATTAGCAATTGGATTTATTTTGTTCGGGATACTTTCTAGTGGACAAATAACAACGTTTGTAGATATACCATCTGTACTAATAACTATAGGTGGAACTATAGGTGCACTTTTACTGAGTAGTAAAGGAAAAAATGTTAAAGTATTATTAAAGCTATTTAGAATAGTTTTTAAGGAAAATAAATTTAATAATGTTGAACTTATTACGAATTTTATAGAATGGTCTACAAAAGCCAGAAAAGAAGGATTATTATCGTTAGAAAATACAGTTGAAAGTATTTCAGATCCATTTATAAAAAAAGGAATGATGATGATAGTTGACGGTTCAGAGCCAGATACAATAAAGGGTGTATTAGGACTAAAAATTAGAGGTATAATTGAAAGGCATAAGGAGAATAGAAATATGTTTGATACCGGGGCAGCTCTAGCACCTGCCTTTGGTATGATTGGTACATTAATAGGGCTTATTAATATGCTTAAGCAATTATCCGATCCATCTAGCATAGGGCCTCAGATGTCTATTGCTTTAATTACAACACTTTATGGATCGTTTATAGCAAATGTAGTTTTTATGCCTATGTCTAAGAAGTTAAAGGCTAAAACCTCTGAAGAAGTATATCAAAAAGAAATGATTATAGAAGGATTATTAGGCATTCAAGCAGGAGAAAATCCAAATAACTTAAAGGAAAGAATGCTTTCATTTTTAGATGAGGAAACTATTAATCAGTTACAATCAACGAGTCAAAGGGGAGAAGAATAAAATAATATGAAGGAGGAAGAGAGCGGTGGCAGACAATTATAATATGGATGATGACGATGAGGGTGGCGGCAGTGAATGGCTTGCAACCTACGGCGATTTAGTTACCTTGCTTCTTTGCTTTTTTGTTTTACTCTATTCGATGTCTGTTATAGATAGTGCAAAGTTTAAACAAGCTGCTGAATCTTTAAACAACATGGGTATAATGTTGCAAACTGGGTCCATAAATCCTACCGTAGGCGATTCAATTGCTGATTTAGACGTATATAGAGCTAAAAGTGCTGAAGACCAAATGAATGACATATATAAAGAGGTAAAGGATATTATAGATTCTGGAGGGTTAACAAAGGATGTAGAAGTAAAAAAAGTTGATAAAGGCGTGCTTTTAAGGTTTAAGAATGAGATCTTATTTGATATAGGACAATCAGATTTAAAGCAAAACGCTAAAGATAATCTTAGTAGGCTTGGTAAAGTATTACGAAAACATAATAAAATAATTAAGGTAGAAGGACATACGGATAATATACCTATAAGTAATAGTGAATACAGAAGTAACTGGGAATTATCTACTGCAAGAGCCATAAGTGTTGTTAGATATTTTACTGAAGAACTTCCTAGTGACCAACGATTGAATCCAAAAAGTTTTGAGGTTTCAGGTTACGGAGAATATCATCCAATTGCACCTAATAACACCGAGGAAAATAAGCAAAAGAATAGAAGAATTGAAATAACTATAAGTCAGTAATAATTATATTACAAGAAAAACAATAAAATATATTGAATTTTAAAATTATTCTAGTATAATATATAAAAATGGATAAATTATTGTACATTAAAAACTATGACGGGGAATAGTAAATAAGGTGAAAATTCAAAGCGAATCGGTGGATGGTGAAAGCCCGATAATATAGCTTTATAGAAAGCAGCCCTCGAGTTTCTTATCGAGAAAGGGGAATTGATTTTTTAATTCCTACAATAGAGACAGACGTTTCCTCACGTTACAGAGGATTGGGATTTTTTATTCCAATTGAGGGAGTGCTTTATAGCACTAACTAGGGTGGTACCGCGAAAAGTCTTTCGTCCCTTTATGGGATGGAGGACTTTTTTTATTTTTATTAGATTGGAGGAAGAAGTATTATGGAAGAAATTCTTGAGATTCTAGAGAAAAATAGTAAATACAACGAAGAAGAAATAGCAGTGATGACAGGTAAAACTACTGGAGAGGTAAGGGAAGCTATAGAGAAGTACGAAAAGGATAATGTTATTGTAGGATATACTGCTTTAATTAATTGGGATCAAACAAGTAAAGACAGTGTTATAGCGCTGATAGAGGTAAAAGTAACTCCACAAAGAGGAGAAGGTTTTGATAAAGTGGCAGAAAGAATATATAGATTTCCAGAGGTTAAATCTTGCTATTTAATGTCGGGGGGATTTGATTTAACTGTCATTGTTGAAGGAAAGACTATAAAAGAGGTAGCACTTTTTGTATCAGAAAAACTGGCTACACAAGAGGGAGTTTTAAGCACTGCAACACACTTTATACTTAAAAAATATAAAGACAAAGGTGTTATATTTGAAGAAAAAGTAAGGGATGATAGGGAGGCTATATTTATATGAAGATAGAAGATATGATTTTACCTAAGGTTAGTAATATGCCACCTTCAGGTATAAGAAAGTACTTTGATATGATAAATGAAATGGATGACGTAATATCTCTTGGAGTTGGAGAACCGGATTTTGTAACTCCATGGAATATAAGAGAAGCCGGCATTTATTCCCTAGAAAAAGGGCATACACACTATTCTTCGAATGCAGGCCTTATTGAACTTAGAGATGAAATTTCATCATATTTAAATAGGAAGTATGATTTAAAGTATAATGCTGATAATCAAATACTTGTTACTGTTGGAGGAAGTGAGGGCATTGATATAGCGCTTAGGGCATTGGTTGCAGAAGGTGATGAAGTTATTATACCGGAACCAAGTTTCGTTGCATATAAAGGATGCACTGTTTTCACTGGTGCTAAACCAGTGGTTATTAATCTTAGAGCTGAAGATGAATTTAAATTAACTCCAGAGTTGCTTGCTCAGGCGATAACTCCAAAGACTAAAGTAGTTATTGTGCCTTTTCCAAATAACCCAACTGGAGCCATTATGACAAGGGAAGAATTATCAGCAATTGTAGATGTTCTTAAAGATAAGGACATAATTGTATTATCAGATGAGATATATTCTGAATTAACTTATGAAGGAGAGCATGTTTCTATTGCAAGCTTTCCGGAAATGTACGAAAAAACTATAGTTATCAATGGTTTTTCAAAATCTTACGCTATGACAGGGTGGAGAATGGGCTATGTTTGTGGACATCGTATATTAATAGATGCTATGAAAAAGATTCATCAATATGCAATTATGTGTTCTAATACAACGGGTCAATATGCTGCTATTGAAGCTTTGAAAAATAGTGATAGAGATGTTCAAGAAATGGTCAGAGAATACAATAGAAGAAGAAGAGTAATGGTAAATGGATTTAGAAAGATGGGGCTTGATTGTTTCGAACCTAAGGGGGCATTTTATTTATTCCCATGTATAAAATCAACTGGGTTAACATCAGATGAGTTTTGTGAAAGACTTCTAATGAAGGAAAAAGTGTTAGCGGTTCCAGGACACGCGTTTGGAGAGTGTGGAGAAGGGTTCGTAAGAACCTGTTATGCTTCTTCAATGGATAACATTATGGAAGCACTTAAAAGAATAGAAAGATTTGTTAGAGATTGTTAATATAAAAACTTTGAGGGAAATAAACAAAAGGTTGACATTAATAAAATACACATATATAATCATAAGAAAAACAGAATATTTCTTATCAAGAGAGGTGGAGGGACTGGCCCTGTGAAGCCCGGCAACCGGTATGTATTTTTATAATTCATACAATGGTGCCAATTCCTGCAGCGAAAGCTGGAAGATAAGGATGGCAATAGGCATAAAGACCTAAAGGATATCCTTTAGGTCTTATTTTTTTATTAAGTATACAAAACTTTCAGTGAAAAGCAAAGATTTTAATCTAATAATAAAAAATCATTTATTAGGGGGCTCGAAAATGTATATAAAAGACATATTCTCACGCAAGAAACCGATAATATCCTTTGAGATTTTTCCACCTAAAAAAGAATCTTCAATCGATACTATATATAATACAATTGATGAATTAGCACCTTTGAAACCAGATTATATCAGTGTAACCTATGGGGCAGGTGGAAACAGTGAAACTAGGAATAAGACTGTAGAGATAGCTTCTATTATAAAAAATAAATATAATATTGAAGCACTAGCGCACCTAACGTGCATGACATCTACTAGAGACGAAGTCAATGGAATTTTGAATGATTTAAAAGAAAACAATATTAAAAATGTACTAGCACTTAGAGGAGATTTGCCTCAAGACACAAACTTTAAATTCCCAGAACCTCTTCATTTTAAATATGCAGAAGATTTAATAAAAGATATAAAGAATCATGGGGATTTTTGTATAGCGGCAGCGTGCTATCCGGAGACCCATATTGAAAGCAATAGCGCAGACGAGGATTTTAAAAATCTTAAAAGCAAAGTAAACTCAGGAGTGGATTTTATGATAACTCAATTATTTCTTAATAATAAGTTTTTTTATGACTTTAAGCAAAGGGCAGAGGATAAGAAAATAAACATTCCTATTGAAGTAGGTATTATGCCTGTGATAAATAGTAAACAAATAGTTAGAATAGCAAGTTTATGTGGCGCACATATTCCAGAGAAATTTACGAAAATAATAAATAAATATATAGATAACCCGCAGGCATTAAGAGATGCTGGGATTGCCTATGCTACAGAGCAAATAATTGATTTGTTGTCTTCAGGAGTAGATGGCATTCACATATATACAATGAATAATCCAGAGGTAGCTAAAAAGATAGTATCTAACATAGATTCTATTGTAAGTGCATTAAATAGTGAGAATAGGCTTTAATGATTTTAAAAACCATTATTTAATATAAGTATAGGTTATATTAATATATAAATTATAGGGAGGAATTTTATATGGAAAAGGTAGAAAGCTTTCAATTAGATCACAGGAAGGTTAGTGCACCATATGTAAGAAAAGCAGGAGTTCTTAATGGGAAAAATGGTGATAAAGTAACAAAGTTTGATTTAAGGTTTTTGCAACCAAATCAGGAGGCAATGCCAACGGCATCATTACATGCTTTAGAACATCTTCTTGCAGGATATTTAAGGGAGCACTTGGAAAATGTAATTGATTTATCGCCAATGGGATGCAGAACTGGGTTTTACCTTATACTGTGGGGAGATGTAGAATCAACAACAGTAAAAAATGCTCTTGAAACATCTTTAAAACAAGTACTACAATCAGATGAAGTACCAGCAGCTAATGATCTTCAATGTGGCAACTATAAGGATTTATCTTTATTCGGAGCAAAAGAGTATGCGAGATATGTTTTGGATAAGGGATTTAGTACTACATTTTATAAAGACTAAATTATATATAGGTAACTTTGAGGGGGATAAGGATGCATATAGATAAAAAAGAAGTCCTAAGATATCTTGGATATAAAAATGGAGTTATTGATACGAATATAAATTTGTTAATAGACGAATGCATAAATGAAGTAAAAGAAATTTCAAATTGTAAATACACATATAAAATATTTGATATTGAGAAAAGTAGGGAACAAGTAAGATTATTAGAAAGCAATTTGGTGTTCAAAGGAAAAGATATATTGGAACATCTTAAGGAGTCATCTATGTGCGCTGTTATGGCAGCAACCCTTGGAAGCAATATGGATACTAAAATAAGGTATTATGAAAAAGTAAGCATGACTAGAGCACTAATATTAGATGCATGTGCATCTGTATGCGTAGAATGGATTTGTGATGAGGCTCAAAAGGAGATACAAAAGGAAGCTCGAAGTAAAACACTAGACATTACCTATAGATATAGCCCTGGATATGGAGATTTTTTAATAGATATTCAACCCCAAATAATAAGTGCTTTAGATACACAAAAAAACATAGGGCTTACAGTAACTGAAAATTATATTTTAATACCAAGAAAATCAGTAAGTGCAGTAATAGGATTTCAGGATAAGAACATCAAAGCTCAGCATTCTGAATGTAAGAAATGCAATAATTTTATAGAATGTCAATATAGAAAAAGGGGTAATGACTGTGGAGATTAAGGATATTTTAGCAAAGCAATTTATATTTTTCGATGGAGCTATGGGAACAATGCTCCAAAGTAGAGGACTTATAGCTGGAGAAATTCCGGAGATGTATAATATTATACACCCTGAAATAATTAAAGAAGTTCATGAAAAATATATAGAAGCAGGTTCGGATATAATTACTACTAATACATTTGGAGCTAATGAGTTAAAGCTTAAGGATACAGGTTACTCTGTAGAAGAAATAATAACAAAAGCAGTAGAGATTGCTAAAGAAGCTAGAAAAACTAATGATGGAAAATATATAGCATTAGATATTGGACCTATTGGTCAGATGCTTGAACCTATAGGAGTATTAAAATTTCAAAGCGCTTATGAAATTTTTAAAAGACAGATAGAGGCCGGAGTTAAAGCAGGATGTGATCTGATTTTAATAGAAACAATTTCTGATCTTTACGAAGCTAAAGCAGCAGTATTAGCAGCAAAAGAAAATAGCAGATTACCGGTGTTTTGTACTATGACTTTTGGAGAAGATGGGAGAACTTTTACAGGAACAGATCCTCTTACTATGGTAACTCTTTTAGAAGGCCTAGGAGTAGATGCTCTAGGAGTAAATTGCTCTCTTGGACCTAAGGAACTAATGCCTATAGTAGAAAATATATTAGAGTATTCATCAACTCCTGTTATAGTTCAAGCCAATGCAGGCCTTCCTAGAGTAGAAGATGATAAAACTATATATGATATTACTCCGGAATATTTCGGAATATATGTGAAGCTAATGGCTCAAAAAGGAGTATGTATTTTAGGTGGTTGCTGTGGTACAACTGATAAATATATAAGAGTGGTTGTTGATAGTATAAAGGATCTAAAACCATTTAAATTAAATAATAAAAGACTCACAGCAATATGTTCATCTAGCAAAAGTGTAATATTAGGTGAAGAAGTAAAGATTATAGGAGAGAGAATCAATCCAACGGGAAAGAAGAAGTTCAAGGATGCATTGAAAGCCAATAATATAGATTACATATTAACTGAAGCTATAAATCAAGTAGAGTCAGGAGCAGATGTATTAGATGTAAATGTAGGGCTGCCAGAAATAGATGAAAAGGAAATGATGGTAAGGACCATTAAGGAAATACAATCAATATTAAATGTTCCACTTCAAATAGATAGTTCGGATGCAAAAGTTATAGAAGCTGCTGCAAGAATTTACAATGGTAAACCTATCATAAATTCAGTTAACGGCAAAGAGCAAGTTATGAGGAAAATTTTCCCTATTGCTAAGAAATATGGTGCTTGCATAGTAGGACTTACTCTTGATGAAAGTGGCATACCAGCTAAGGCGGAGGAAAGGGTTAAGATTGCAGAAAAAATTATAAATACTGCTAAAGAATACGGCATAAATAAAGAAGATATTTTAATAGATTGCTTAGTTCTCACAGCTTCAGCTCAGCAAAAAGAGGTTATAGAGACAGTAAAGGCTGTAAGAATGGTAAAGAAACAGCTTGGAGTAAGTACGGTACTTGGAGTAAGTAATGTATCTTTTGGACTTCCTAAAAGGGAAATTTTAAATCAAACTTTTCTTTCAATGACGCTAGCTGCAGGATTAGATGCTCCAATATTAAATCCAGGAAATAAGGAAGTAATGGATGTTATAAAAGCCTTTAAGGTATTAGCTAATATAGATAAGGAAGCAAAGGAATATGTAAATACATATTCAGATATTGATGTAAAGGAACTTCCTAAGGCAAATAATAATAGAGATTTAAAAGAAATAATAATAAAAGGCTTAAAAGAAGATGCATCACAAATTACAAGGGAGCTATTAGTGGTTAAGGATGGTTTAACTATAGTTGATGAATACTTAATTCCAGCATTAGATGTAGTGGGTAGAAAGTATGAAAGAGGAGAAATATTTCTTCCACAGCTTATTCAATCTGCTGAAACTGTGAAAAGTGCATTTATTGTTATAAAAGAAAATATGAACTTAGAAGAAGAAAAGCAGGTTTCTAAAGGAAAGATAATTTTAGCCACAGTAAAGGGAGATATTCATGATATTGGCAAGAACATTGTAAAGATTATTCTTGAAAACTATGGATTTGACATTATAGATTTAGGGAAAGATGTACCTATAGCTAATATAGTGGAAACGGCAAAAAAGGAAAATATAAAGTTAGTTGGATTAAGTGCTCTTATGACAACTACTGTTAAGAGCATGGAAGACACAATAAAGAGCCTTAGAGAAAATAAGGTGAAATGTAAAGTTTTTGTTGGAGGGGCAGTATTAAATCAAGAATATGCAGATATGATAAAGGCAGATTACTATGCAAAGGATGCACAAGAAGCAGTGAAAATTGCTCAAAATTTATTTAAAGATATAAATGAGTAGATATATAGAAAAAACAGTCTTTAAGAAAGGACTGTTTTTCTTTTGCTTAAAAAATCAAATATTGATTATAGTGAATAATACAGGTTTAAATTACTAAAAATAAAACAATGTCATTATATAGGAATTGTGGTGAGTATATGAATAGTATGAATTTGCATCAAAATATAGAAGAAGTATCGAAGGCATTAGGAAGTCAAAACCAAATAATAGTAAGAAATTTTTACTTAGGGAAAGGTAAACCTATTAATGCTGCAGTAATATATTTAGATGGATTAGCTAACAAGGATAGCATAGAGAATAATATACTTAGACCATTAATGATTGACGTGAATGAAAGATTGGAGCGCCCAGATATCTGTGATTATTTAATTAAAAGATATATTCTAATAAGTAATAGTTGGGTAGAAAGTAATCTTGATAATATTGCAAATGTGATAAAAAGGGGTAAAACTGCTGTAATAATAGATGGAATAGAAGAGGCTATTTTACTAGACACTTCTGGAGGGAAGTCACGTAATATTACTGAGCCTGAAAATGAAACCGTAATAAGAGGAAATAGGGAAGGATTTATTGAAGATTTAGAAACTAACATATTATTACTAAAAAGATTGCTGAAAGATACAAATCTTACTATAGAAAACTTTATAGTTGGGAGGCGATCACAAACTGACATTGCAGTATTATATATAAAAGACATTGTAGATATGGATATTGTAAGCAATTTAAGAGAAAAAATAAATAGTATAGATGTAGATGTAATTATGGCATCAGGTACACTAAATCAATATATTGAAGATTATACTTTTTTCTTATTTCCTCAATCTAGAGGAACAGAAAAACCTGATGTAGTAATAGATAATTTAGTAGAAGGGAAAATAGCTATAATTATATCAGGAACTCCGCATGTCATGCTAGTTCCTTGTAATTTTCTAGAGTTTTTTCAAACAGTAGAAGATTATAATGAGAGAACAATCTTAGCCAATTTTACAAGGATATTAAGATTTTTAGCAGTTTTTATAGTGATAACAGTTCCGTCCATATATTTAACTTTGATAAAGTTTAATGCAGAACTTATTCCAATTAAGTTTATTACACCAATAATACAATCTAGAATAGGTATCGCACTAACTCCTTTTTTGGAGATATTGTGTATGGAGATAATAGTAGAATTTTTAAGAGAGGGAGGATTAAGACTGCCTTCTAAAATAGGTCAGACCTTAAGCGTTGTAGGTGGTATTATAATTGGTGATACCGCAGTGGAATCTAAGATTGTTAGTCCAACTACATTGTTTATCATAGGAATAACAGTAGTAGCAGCTTTTTTGATACCAAACTATGACATGTCCCTATCCATTAGAGTACTTAGGTTTCCAATGCTTATACTTGCAAACTTTCTTGGGATTTTTGGTATAGGAATTGGATGGTATTTTATTATTACTAGCTTATGTTCTACTGATAGTTTCGGCGTGCCTTACTTATCCTTTAAGAAAAATGATATCAAGGATACATTGTTAAGAGCTCCATTGTGGATGATGAATAAAAGACCAGAATCAATACCAAACGAAGACTCTGTAAGGCAGACAGATTTTAGGGATAAATGGGATATACCAAGGAGAAACAAAAATGAACAAAGTGGAGAATAATCTTCTAACCTACAACCAATTTTCAAAGATTATGATTTTTAGTTGTATAACTATATCAATATTAAGTCTTCCTAACGATGTTGTCGGTGCGGCGAAACAGGATGGATGGATATCTGTGCTTTTAGGAGGAATATATCTTTTCTATATAATTATTGGTGCCTTATATATAGCACATAATTATCCTAATGAGAATATTTTAATTTTAAATCGAAAGTTTTTTGGAAAGTTCTTTGGAAGTATTCTCAATATAGTACAATTATTTATTTACGTAGTTTATATAGTTTCAGAAGTATCAGGTATAAGCAACTTTTTAAGAGTATATATTGTTGATTTTTTATCAAGTTTTCGTGTTATGTTTCTATATATTGTTATAGCTGCTTTGTGTTCTTATAAAGGATTAAAAGCCATCGGAAGAATAAGTGAAATTGTATTTTATAATATAATCTTATCAATATCCATTGGAATAATTGCACTAGTAAAAGGCAGCATTTTAAATGTGATGCCTGTATTTGGAAGTGGTTTTATAAATATTTTAAAAGGCACAAAGGGTGGAATTTACGCATATTCAGGCATTGAAATTGTTTTGATACTGTATCCGTATATTAATGATAAAAATAAACTAAAAACTGCTTGCATACGATCGTCTGTGTTAATATGCTTAAGCTATACTTGGGTAACATTTGCAACAATATTTTATCTTGGGCATACGTTTATACCCAAAGCTATATGGTCTTCTTTATATATTATTGAAAGTCTAAGACTTCCGATAATAAACAACTTTAGATTTATTTTGATGTTTTTGTGGATATTTGTATCACTTACAGCTGTTGCTGTAAGTTATTATGCTTGTGAATTAATTTTAAAAGATTTATTAAAAAAGCTCAAGAGAAATGTATTTTATTTTTTATCAGTGCCTATAATGCTCTACATTTCTATGTTACTAAGTGAAGAGATACATAGAAGGGAGATTACATATCCACTAGCTAGTATTATATCAATATTTAATGTTTTATACATATTACTAATGGTTTTTATAATTCATTTTAAGAAGGAAAAAGCTCATGAATAAGATAATTATTTTTTGTTCAATTCTAATGTTTATTTTATTTACAACTATTGGAGGTGAACCACAAAGGGAGGCAGCTGAAGATTTAAGTATACCAGCTGGTGTTGGGATTGATATAGAAAAAAAGGGATCCGATAATATATCCTATAAAATTTCCATAAGTTCATATGTCTTTGAAGAAGAAAAAATAATGAGTAGGGTAACTACTGGAAGCAAGGAATCTATTGGACAAAGCAGACAAAACAGGCAGTTGGAGATAGATAAAAAATTTCTTATTGGTCTTGAAAAGACAGATATAATAAGTGAAGAATATGCAAAAGAGGGAATAAGAAACTTGTTAGATATACTTTTTAATAACCCTAATGCCAATGATACTGCTTTGGTTGCCGTGTGTAGAGGAGATGCGAAAACTATACTAGAATATCCAATTGATGGATATCCTAGTTCTGCAGATTATATAGAAGGCATGATTAAAAATTCCAAAGCATTTAATTTTTTTACTAATAACTATAAAATAATTGACATTTTTGTGCGCCTTGATTCTGAAGGTCGAAATTTTACTGTTCCATATCTTGTTCTGACAAACGAAGGTCTTAAAATAGAAGGGCTAGCCTTGTTTAAGAGTGATAAAATGATAGGAAAAATTGGAATAGACGATACTAAGATATTAAATATGTTAAGTGATGGCAGCGGAAAAGGTGTAATAACAGTAAAGAAAAATTCAAAGGAGTATGCTGACTATTATGCAGAGTGTAAAAGAAAAGTAAAGTGTGAAAGACAAAATGGGAAATACAATTTTAATATTAGCCTGAAGCTAAAGGGAGAAATTATCGCAAATGAACTAAATAGAAAGGCATTTGAAAATGAAGAGGCGAAAAGCAAACTTGAAAAAGAAATAGAGAGACAGATTGAAGAAAGATGTAACAAATTCTTAAAATTAATGCAGGAAGAATATAAGATAGATTTTTTAGAATTAGGGAGAATAGCAGCGGCTAAGTATGGAAGAGATACGGGAACTGATTGGAATGAAGAAGTAGCAAATTCAAATATAAAGGTAGATGTTAATGCAAAAATTGAAAGACAAGGAAGAGGGGATTATTAGTGAATAGAGAACAAAATAACCTCCTTGTACCTTCAGAAGCAATGTATATTTTAGTTGGCACTATGGTTGGTATTGGAATTTTTAGTTTATCTAATACCCTAGTAAAAAGTGTCCATGAGGATGCTTGGATAAGTGCAGCTTTGGGTGGAATATATCCAGTATATGTAGGTAGCATAGGGATATATATGATTAAAAAGCATCCATCGGAGAATATTTTAGACTTAAGCAAAAGGTATATGGGGAAGGTAATAGGAACATTACTTAATATACTTTTTCTGGTTTTTTTTATCTTGAATACATGTTTTGTTATATCAGAGTTTAGTATTATATATCGAGTGTATGCTACAGCATTTTTAACTCCTTTAAGGATTATAGGTATAACAACTTTGATGTCTGCAGTTACTGCCTATAGGGGATTAAAAGCAGTAGGCAGGGTAAATACTGTAGCTTTTTATGTAACTATGATTTTGTTGCTAGAAACATTTGCAGCATTAAAGAAAGGAAGCTACTTGAACTTAATGCCTGTATTTAATGCAGGGATTATAAATATAGTAAAAAGTTCGAAAGATGCAGTATTTTCATACTCGGGGCTGGAGATATTATTTATCATATATCCATATGTGAAAAATAACTCAAAGATGGGCAAAGAAATAGCAAAAGCCACAAGTATTGCGGTAATAATCTATACCTTAACTACAGCAGTAACAATATATTACTTGAGTGCAGATATTGTAGAAAAGTCATATTGGCCATTGATCACTGCAAGTGAAAGCTTAAAACTAACTGTTATTAATAATTTCAGAGTTATATTTGCATTTTTCTGGATTTTTGTAGCTTTGAAAAGTTCAACAAATTATTATTTTGCTTCCGCATTTATATGTGGGAATATATTCAAGAAAGTAAAAAGAAAAAATATAATAGGTGTTTTATATTTAATAATTGTATCAATTACTTTAACAATTGGAGAATCTACAGTTAGGAATAAAGTAATAAGTATGATAATAGGTAAGATAACTACATTTAATTTAATTTATATAACAACAGTAGCATTTTTTATATTTATAAAGAAGGGTGTCAAAGATGAAACTAACTAGAATTAAAAAGGTATTTCATATTTTATTAATTATTAGTTTAGTGTGCTTATTTATAGTAATATCAGAAGTTGAGCCAGCTGAACAGATGGATGTGGAAGTTGCATTGGGTGCTGATCTTGAAAAGACAGTTGAGAATGATTATACATATATAATTACAAGAAGCATATATGTGTTTCAAGAAAAAAGGCGTTCAAGCAAAGTAATAACTTCAAAGGGAGAGACTATTGCAGCGGCAAGAGAAAGCAGACAGCAACTTGCAGATAAGATGGGTATTTCAGGCCTGGAGAAAGTTTACATATTAAATGAAAATTACGCAATACATGGCATTGCCTCTAGTATTGACATAATTTTTAAAAATCCACGTGTTAATAATACAGGTATATTTGTAATTTGCAGAAATAGTAGTAAAGACATACTCAAATATAGTATACCAGGATATGCAAGCTCAGCAGACTTTGTTGAGGGGATGATTATAAATCAAAGAGGATCAAATTTCTTCCCGGATGAATTTGATGCAGTGAATACTTTTGTTAGGATGGGCTCTGAGGGAAGAAGTGTTGTGCTTCCTTATATTGAGCTTACAAAAGAAGGTATTGTGATTACTGGAGAAGCCTTATTTAATGGAGATAAAATGTCATCAAAAATCGATATGAAAGACTCAAGAATACTGAACATACTTAAATACAATAAGGTTAAGGGAATAATCACATTACAAGAAAATTCAAAAGAATACATAGATATTTCTGCAAAAACAAAGAAGAAAGTTAGATGCTTTAAGGAAGATGATAAATATAATTTTATTATTGATTTAAACCTAAAGGGGGAAGTTGTCTCTAATACACTATATAATAATCTGCTAGAAAGTTCTAATTCTAGAAAAGAGTTTGAGAATACTATGAAAAAGCAAGTAGAAAAAGAGTGTAGTGAATTTATAGATAAAATGAAGAATCAACTTAAGATAGATTGTCTTGACCTTGGAAGAGTAGCAGCGGCTAAATATGGAAGAAGAATGGGAAATGATTGGAATAAAATAATTTCAGAATCAAATATACAGGTCAATGTAACGGTAAAAGTTGATAAATATGGGAGAGGGGATTTTTAAATAAAGCAGATTTCTAAATTAAAAAGTGCTAAAGTTCTAGTTTCTCATGACGATTATGTAAAATATAAATCGAATAAAGAAGAAAAATGTAGAAAAAATATAACTTAAGAATTACTTAAGAAATAATTTATTTTAATATAATATTTGTGTGATAGACTTGTCTTACTAAATTTTAGCATAATTTCTTATAAACTATTAAATATTAAGTGAATAGTACCTAATGTATACAATTGCTATGTAGCAATTAATAAGTATAAATGTAATTGAAGAAGAATAAAAAGCATTAAAGCGGGGGGCAAGCGGCAATGAATAAACTTGGAGTGAAGATTCTAAAAGTAATAGGGGCAATATCAATTAGTTCTATGATTATGTTAATAATTTTGAATACAGTCATTTTTAAAATGGAATTTTCTAAGTTACAAGATGATGCTAAAAATTCTGTTATCGAAGCTGCTAAAGTTATTAATGGGGATAAACTGGAAAAGGTAATTAATGATAAATCAATGAGTATTCCCGAATATAAAGAAATTCAGGACGGATTGATAAGGTTTAAGAATGATGAGGATATAAAGTATGTGTATACCATGGCCAAAGGAGAAAGTAATAATGCATACTTTGTAGTGGATGGCTCTCTAGTTAATCCGAGTAAACTTGGAGAGAAATATGATTTAGTAGAAGAAATACAGAGTGCTCTTGATGGACAAACGGTTCATACTAAAAAGCCCATTACGGACACATATGGAGTGTTTGTACAAGCCTATGCACCAATAAAAAATTCGGCTGGTAAAATAATTGCAGTTGTTGGTGTTGATAAGGATGTATCTACATTTATAAATATTAGAACAAGACTTTTAATATCTATAGTAGTAGCATCAATAGTTATTATAATTTTATCTATATTAACTAGTATCTTATTTTCTAAGAAAATAACTTCAAACGCTGAAAAGATTAAGTGTACATTAAATAAGATATCAGAAGGTGATTTAACAATTGGTTTAAGCATAAAAAGTAAGGATGAATTTGAAGGAATTGCTGAGTCTATAAATGACTTAACATGTAAGTTTCGAAGCTCTATGATGCTTGTTAAGGATACCTCAAACAGTGTAGTAGAACATTCGGAAAAATTATCTGCTGTGGCTGAAGAGATGACATCAGCATCTGAAGATGTTGCTAATTCTGTTCAAGAAGTAGCTAATAGTGCAGTTCATCAGGCAGAAGAGTTTGAGCATATAAGTGGCACATTAAACGGCTTTAGTTATAAAATACATGAGGTAACGCAAGCAGTTGATGAAGTTAACAATAAAATAGATTTAATTAATTCTAAAGCTAAGGTAAGTAATCAGGGACTTGAAGTTTTGCAAGGTGCATTAGAGGAAATTGTTTTATCTTTTAATAATGTAAGCGAAAAAATAAAAGGTTTTAGTAAGCAATTATTACAAATAAACGAAATTACAAACTTAATAAATATTATTGCAGATCAAACTAATCTCATTGCTTTAAATGCCTCTATAGAGGCAGCTCGCGCAGGAGAGTTTGGTAGAGGGTTTACAGTAGTAGCAGAGGAAATTAGAAAGTTAGCAGAACAATCAAAAGAATCCTCTGCAAATATTAATAGTTTAATAAAAAGTGTGTCGAGAGAAAGTGAATTAGTGACTGATATTTCTGAGAGTATGAATAATAGGTTAAATGAAGAAATGAATATTATTACTAAGTCACTAGACTCATTTAAAGATATAATGATTAATATAGACAATGTTTTTCCTCAAATCGGAATAATTGCTGGTAATATCAATACTATAGATGAAGAAAAAGCAAGAATAGTAAATCATATTGAGGGCGCTATTCAAAAATCAGGAGACATTTCAGCAGCTACAGAAGAAATTTCAGCATCTGCTGAAGAATCAAGTGCTTCTTCACAAGAGGTGGCATTATCATCAGAAAGTTTAAATGTGAAAGCACAGGATATGATTAACTCTATAAATCAGTTTAAGATTTAAGTGTTAAATGTCTTAAAGTTAAGTTTAGGAATAAATAAACCATTGGACACTCGGTGTATGATGGTTTATCTGCGCTTATTAGAATTTCTACTCAATAATTAAATTTAAATTTACTTTAAGGTTTGTATGTTATAATTGGCTTACAGTTCAAAAATAAGAGGTGTGATAGATTTATGAAATTACTTTTAGTTGAAGATGAGAAGCAATTATCAGAAGCTTTAACTCAAATTTTAAAGAAAAATAAATATTTAGTTGATGCAGTTTTTAATGGAGAAGATGGGCTTGATTATGCTTTAACAGATATTTACGATGTAATAATTTTAGATATAATGATTCCGAAACTAAATGGGTTAGAAGTATTAAAAAAAATAAGAGAAGAAAATATATCTACACCTGTAATTTTACTCACTGCTAAAGGGCAAGTATCTGATAAGGTAAGGGGATTAGATCTTGGTGCAGATGATTATCTTCCAAAACCTTTTGAACCAGAGGAACTTTTAGCAAGGCTTAGGGCACTTTGTAGAAGAAAGGGAGAAATTATAAATGATAATATACTAAGCTTTTTAGATTTTTCTCTTAATTTATCAACTTATATATTAGAAAGCAAAAGTGGTAATGTGAGACTCGCACTTAAAGAAATAGAAATACTTAAATATTTCTTGCTAAGACCCCAAAAAGTTGTCAATAAGGAAGAACTTATAACTAAGGTATGGGGGTTTGAATCTGAAGTGGAAAATAACAATATTGAAGTTTATATATCTTTTATACGTAAGAAATTAAACTATGTAGGATCACGAGCTAAAATATCTACAATTAGAGGTGTAGGATATAAGTTGGAGGAGTAAATATGTTTAAAGAGTTAAAGCATAAATTTGTGATTATAAATATGTCTCTTCTGTCCTTCGTTTTTGTAGCCATTTTTACTGTTATTTATATATTAACTGCAGTAAGCGGAGAGCGTCAAATAAATTTTACCCTTAGAAGAATTATGGATGAGCCTCCAAAGCCATTTAAAGGAGAACCTAGAATGGCAACTAGTTTAGTTGTTGATTTGGATAGTAGTGGGAGCATAATTAAATCATTTTCTTTTGTGACTATGGAAGAGAATACTATTAAAGAATTAGTTTCCAAGGCAATGGAATCAAATAAGATGTCTGCAAAGATTAAGTCTGGAGACTTTAATTACTCTTTTCTTAAGGGAGAAGGCCCATTTGGTAAAAAAGTAGTATTTGTTGATAGAAGTCCTCAACAGGAAAGTCTAAAAAATATTCTAATTATATTTACTATTGCAGGTGGGGCAAGTCTTATCCTATTATATCTAATTAGTGTGCATTTAGCTAACAGTACAATAAAGCCAATAAAGGAAGCCTTTGAAAAACAACAACAATTTATTCAGGATGCATCACATGAACTTAAAACTCCACTTACAATAATAAAAACTAATTTATCTGTAATTTCAGCAAATGAAGATATGGATGTAAAATCTCAAGGAAAGTGGCTTGGATTTATACACTCTCAAACAGAGAGAATGTCAAATCTAATAAATGATATGCTATCTTTAGCTAAAATAGATTCATTGGAACAACCTTCGTATATTGAAAAATTCGATTTTAGTAAAGTCTTAGATGGCGTTCTTCTATCCTTTGAAGCATTTATATTTGAAAGCGATATAGAACTTAAAACAAAGGTTAAAGAAGATATATATTTAAATGGAAATAAGGAAGATATTCAGCGATTAGTAACTATTTTAATGGATAATGCGGTGAAAAATACCCCTAAAGATGGAAGTATTTCTGTATATCTAAATTACGAAAAAAATAGCATACAGCTCGTAATAAGAAATATTGGATCGGGTATTCCGGCGGAAAGCATTGATAAAATATTTGAAAGGTTTTATCGTGTAGATCCTTCACGTGCTAGGGAAAGTGGTGGATATGGATTAGGACTTGCAATTGCAAAATCAATTGTAGAAAAGCACCATGGGAAAATATATGTACGAAGCAATGTCAATGTTGATACATCCTTTATTGTTGAATTGCCAAATTAATAATTACATTTTTAACGAAAACTATAAATAGCTGTAACAAAAATGTGTCATTACTTCCATATAATAAAGACATCAAAGAAAATAACTACTAAAAACCGGAAGGGGTATGAGATTATGAGAAATAAAAAATTAATTGTAAAAGTAATGACAGGATTGATTGCAGCAGGGTTAACTTTATCAGCAGGAATATCCGCTTCAGCTAAAAGTGACGACGCAGTAGCAAGTAATGGAAGGCTTACTATAACTCAAGGAAAAGCAGGTAATAAAAAAGTTGTTTTTGGTGAAAATATAAAGACTAAGTTAGAAAGCCTCGTTGAATCAGGAACAATTACTAAAGAACAATCAGATAAGATTACTGAATTTATAAATGCACAGAAAGAAGCAAGAAAAGCTGAGATGGAAAAGGTTAAAAATATGACTGTGGAAGAACGTAAGGCATATTTTGAAAGTCAAAAGGATACAAAAAAAACTGATATTTTCAAAACATTAGTAGATAATGCAGTTATTAGTCAGGATCAGGCTGATAAGATAAAAGCTTCATTCCCACAAGAAAAGCATTCAGGAAAGGGATTTGGTTATAAAATAAAAATCAACTCTGAAGGCTTAAAAACAACTTTAGATGCCCTAGTAGGATCAGGTAAAATAACACAGGCCAAAGAAGATAAGATAATTAGCTTTATGAATGAAAAAAGCCAAACAATGAAAGCTGAAATGGAAAAGGTTAAAAATATGACTGAAGATGAGCGAAAGTCATATTTTGAAAGTAAAAAGGGTACAGAAAGAATTGATATGTTCAAAGAACTAGTGGATAATGGAACGCTTACACAGACAGAGGTAGATGCAATTAAAGCTGCAATGCCTAAGATGGAAAGAGTAAAAGATAAAAAAGAAAAAATAGCTACGGATACAAACACAACTGGAAACCAGTCTGCAAATTAGAATATAAACTCTAGTACTTAATGAATAGTTTGAATCCCCCTTCAAATTATATATAGATAAGTGTGAAAGACTCATGAATTTATTTCATGGGTCTTTTTGTGAAAATTAAGAAGTTAATACAAGTGGTCATAATTGTTATAATGCTGTAACAAAGTTAATGTATAATAAAGTATAGAAAAATATAGGAATTCAAAAAATAAAGACGATAAATATATATGTTTTTATTGGAGGGATAAATTTTGGCAGCAAAGAAAATATTAATTGTAGATGATGAAATGCTTATAAGAAAGTTAGTGAAGGATTTTCTAAAAAAAGAAGGATATGTAACGCTTGAAGCAGGAGACGGAAAGCAAGCACTTGAAATGATTTTAGAAAATGAAGATATAAATCTTGTGATTTTAGATGTGATGATGCCTGGATATGATGGTTGGACAGTATGTAGAGAAGTTAGAAAGGTGTCAAAGGTGCCCATTATTATGCTTACAGCAAGAAGTGAAGAATTTGATGAACTTTATGGGTTTGAACTTGGGGTAGATGAATATGTTACTAAGCCATTTAGCCCTAATATTTTAGTTGCAAGGGTAAATGCAGTTTTAAGAAGAAGTGAAGGGAATAAAGATAGCATAAAATCTTTTGATGGACTAATCGTTGATGAAGAAGCTAGAACCGTATTTATTGAAGGAAATCAGGTGGATTTAAGTCCAAAGGAATATGAAATGTTATTATATCTTGTTGAAAATATGGGAAAGGCCCTTAGTAGAGAGCAAATACTCAATCAAGTATGGGGATATGATTACTTTGGAGGATTAAGAACCGTAGATACCCATATTAATAGATTAAGAATTAAACTTGGCGGAAAGGAAAATTACGTTCAAACTGTAAGAGGATTTGGTTACAAATTTGAGGTGAAATAATGAAAAAATCTATAAGATATAAACTCTTTATAGCAACCAATGGATTTGTTGTAATTTTTGTATTGCTTTTTTGGATTCTTAATACACAGTTTTTACAAAAATATTATATGTCACAAAAAAAAGATATGCTTATCAAAAGCATTACTGAGATAAATGAAATCTATCAGGGAAATCCAGTAGATATTACTTTAGAACTTGAAATATTTGAAAATGCTACAGGGGCTAACGTGTTAATTGTTAATAGTAAAGGAAAGCCTAAATATAGCACATTTTCTAGAATAGTAAATGAAAGACGATTTGATGGAGGAGAATCTCCTAAAGAAAGTAATAAACGGATTTTAGATAAAGATAATGAAAATAGCTATAATGATTCACAAAATTTAGACCAAGGACGGAAAACCTATTTTCAAATTCAAAGGGACATGGAGTTAAAAATTGATTTTTTAACCATGGTAACTACGTTAAATACAGGAGATTTTTTAATTGCAAGAACTTCTCTACCAGCTATTACGGAAAATGCATCTATTGCAAATAGATTTATGATGTTTATAGGTATTATTGTAATAATATTCGGAAGTATATGGTCGTATTTATTTTCTAAGAGATTTACCAGTCCTATTTTGGAACTTAATAGAATCACTGAAAATATGGCAAAGCTTAATTTTTCAGAACTAAGTAATATAGAAAGTGAAGATGAGATAGGCGAGCTTAGTAAAAATATAAATTTTTTATCAGATAAATTAGATAGTACAATATCAGAATTAAATAAAAGAAACCAAAACTTAATGGAGGATATAGAAAGAGAAAGAAAAATAGATGAAATGAGAAAGGAGTTTGTTTCTAATGTATCTCATGAATTAAAAACCCCGATTGCACTAATTCAAGGATATGCAGAAGGATTAAAAAGCAACGTAATAGAGGATGAAGAAAGTAAAGAGTTTTATTGTGAGGTAATTATGAATGAATCAGCTAGGATGAATCAGCTGGTAAAGGATCTGTTGAATTTATCCCAAATTGAATCAGGATATTATGAAATGGAGAAAAATGTATTTGATATTTCATCTATGATTACATCAGTGCTTAATAGATTCAAGGCTATTTTTGAAGAAAAAGAAGTAAATGTGCAGGTATTAAAAGATGAGAACATAGTAGCCTATGGAGATATGGTAAGAATTGAACAGGTAATTATAAATTATATTAATAATGCAGTAAATCATGTAGATGATAAAAAAATTATTTCAGTTGAAGTAAAATCTATCCGAGATAAGATAAGGGTGTTTGTATATAATTCAGGTAAACGCATTCCGGAAGAGTCATTAGATAAAATTTGGACTAGTTTTTACAAGGTAGATAAGGCTAGAACTAGAAGTTATGGTGGATCGGGCCTTGGGCTCTCTATTGTTAAGGGAATTCAAGAACTACATCAAAACGATTATGGAGTAATAAATGAAGAAGATGGGGTTATGTTTTGGTTTGATGTAGAAAAAGCCAAAGAAGATAAATTGATTTAAAGGGAAAACAAATATGAAGCTTTTACAGAAAATTCATCGGAAATGGCAAGGAAACTCAAAGAGATTACTTCTGGATTTGTGGTATAAAAAGGCATATGTGAAATTTTATAATGAAAATTTCACATATGCCTTCTACATTCAGCACATATATTTATAGGTATTGCCAATATTTTTTCTATTAGCACATTGATGTACCTAAAAGAACTCTCTTAAAATCACTTTCGTTTGATAAATTCTTAACAACTACATTGGAAGCAATATACTCTCTAGTTTTTGTGCTGATTAAATCAGTTAGAAGACTAGCAAAGAATGTTCCAGGTATAGTTTTAGTATCTTCAAAATCAAGCACTATTTTATTCTGTAAGTTTTCAGCTATTAACCCCTTAAGTATTATTGCATCCTCATTTTTTAATTCTGATCCTATTAAATCTCTCACTTTTACTTCTTTCATAATTAATTCCTCCCAAGTTTTAAAGTATAATATAATATATCGTATTAAATTATCTGTTTATTCTGTTTTGTTTGTTTATTCTGTTTTGTTAGTATTATAATATCAAAAAAAAAATATATTGTCAACTATTTAACAAAGTTTTTCTAAAAACTTTTTAATAGATTTATTGATATTCATAAATTTAGGATAAAATAAAAATTTTAGGGAAAAGTAAGTATAATAAAAAAACATCTTTATGGGCAAATTAATAATATATCAAATTAACATTTAATTAGAGGGAGTGAATAATTTATGGCAGATGAAGAAAGAAGAAGAGAAGATACACGTTCAGGTGCAGGGAGTATAATAGTAAGGCTCATAGTTACTGCTATTATATTAGCTATAGCATCATTTTTAACTCCAGGATTTAGTATCGTAGGATTATGGTCTTATATAATAGCAGCAGTTGTTATAACATTAATAGACTGGGGAGTAGAAAGAGCTATGGGAGTAGATGCATCACCTTTTGGAAAAGGTATAAAGGGATTTCTAATTGCAGCTGTGATAATATATATAACACAGTTTATAGTTCCTAATATGAGAGTATCTATGATAGGTGCATTACTTGCAGCACTAGCAATTGGAATATTAGATGCAGTAATTCCTGGAAGATCAATGTAAATTTATGTTAAGGCCTGGTAAGTTACCAGGCTTTTCGTTATTAAGTAATTAAATAAATGCGATTAACAATCTGAAGAATTGAATGAAAATTTTGAATAAATGATACATTTGTATTTACACAAACTTCTTAGTGAATTAATATTATATATATAATGTTTTTATTTTGCTAAGAAAGTAGGTGCTCAATATGAAAATTCAATTTTATGGAGCAGCCAGAACTGTTACTGGCTCATGTCATATATTAAGGATTAAAAACAAGTTAATACTTTTGGATTTAGGGCTATATCAAGGGAATGGATCTATTGAAAAAGAAAATGAGTACTTCCCCTTTAATGCAAATGAAGTAGATTATGTAATATTATCTCATGCACATATAGATCATTCAGGAAGAATACCATTACTTTATAAACGTGGATTTAAGGGACAGGTTATATGTACAGATGCTACAAAGGATTTATGCTCTGTTATGCTTCCCGATAGTGGATATATACAGGAAGCTGAAGCGGAATGGAAAAACAGAAAAAGAATAAGACAAGGATTGAAAGTTATTGACCCCTTATACACTAGTAAGGATGCTGTAGAATCTTTAACTTTTTTTAAGGGATACCCCTATGATAGTCTTATACAGTTATTTGATGGACTTGAAATAATATTTAGGGATGCAGGACATCTATTAGGTTCTGCAATGGTGGAACTAATTGCAAAAGAAGATAATAAAGAAATACGACTTGTTTATAGTGGGGATATAGGAAATAAGGGACTTCCTATATTAAAGGATCCTTCCAAAATTAAATATGCAGATTATGTAATTATGGAAACAACCTATGGAGATAGATTTCATACAAAAATGGAAGAGGATATGAAAAGCCTTGCATCTATTATAAAGGATACTGTAAAAAGAGGGGGCAATGTAATCATACCATCATTTGCTGTTGGAAGGACTCAAGAAGTGTTATATATGTTAAATAAATATGTGGAAAATAATGAATTAAAAAATTGTACGGTTTACGTAGATAGTCCACTTGCTACAGAAGCTACCAGCATATTTAAAAGGCATGAAAAATATTATGATGAAGAAGCAAAAAAATATCTGGAAAGAGGAGATAATCCCTTAGAATTTAAAGGATTAGTATTTACAAAATCTCAGCAGGAGTCATCTGAGTTAAATAAAATTCAAAGTGGAGCTGTAATAATATCTGCAAGTGGTATGTGCGAGGCTGGAAGAATAAAGCATCATTTAAAACATAATCTATGGAGAAAGGAATGTTCAATTGTATTTGTAGGATACCAAGCAGAAGGAACCTTAGGTAGAACAATAGTTGATGGAGCTAAAAAGGTTAGAGTATTTGGTGACGAAATAGCAGTAAATGCAAAAATTTACAATTTACATGGATTATCGGGACATGCAGATAGAAATGGTCTTTACGAGTGGATTACAGGGTTTGTAAAAAAGCCTAAAAAGGTGTTTTTAGTTCATGGAGATGCAGAAAGTATGTTTAGTTTTAAAGAGCTCATTGAAAACGAAAATATTGATTCAGAAATAATTGCACCAAATCAAGTGATAGAAATAGGAGAGGGGTATGAAGTTAAAGTGTCTAAAAAGGACAAGTTGATAGAGATTATAAAAAATATGGATGTAGATCATATGAGTAAGGATGAAATTATAAAAATTGTAGAAAGAGAGATATAAAAGGTTGCTCCGCAACCTTTTATAATCACTATTTTTTAGGAAGAATTTCTGTCCAATAGCCATCTGGATCAATTATAAAGTATATGCCCATTGCTTTGTTTTCATAGCAAATGCATCCCGTTTTTTTATGATGTTCATAAGCTGCATCAAAATCATCAACTCTAACAGCAAGATGGAACTCGTTTTCTCCTAAATTATAGGCTTCAGTTCTATCTTTAAGCCATGTTAATTCTAAGCTGTGAGAAGTAAATCCGTCGCCTAAAAACTTTAATATAAAGCTTCCATCACTTGCTTCTTTAGTGCGCATTACTTCAAACCCTAATGCTTCTTTATAAAAATCAATACTTTTTTCAAGATCTAAAACGTTGATATTATTGTGGTCGAATGTAAATTTCATTATAATTCACTCCTTTGGGATGATAGTTATATAAAACATTATAACCTTGTTACAAGCAAAAGAAAATATCTCGATGAATATGAATTTTTATTAGGAAGGATGGAGTTTCTATGGAAAGATATAATATAAAAGTAAACTATCTTTTTAATAGCGGATTTTTAATTGAAACAGAAAATTATTTATTAGTATTTGATTATTATTTGGATTCTGTTGATGGAGGACAAAACGATATAGCTAATGGTGTCATTACAGAAAAAGAGTTACTTACTAATAAAAAAATATTAGTTTTTATATCTCATGGACATGAAGATCACTTTAATCCTTGTGTTTTAGATTGGAGAAAGAAAAGGGAAGATATAAAGTATATATTAAGTAGTGATATTGAGATACAAGATAAAGACCAAAATATAAATATAGTATCACCTTATGAAACTTTAGACATTGATGGAGTTTTAATTAAAACCTATGGATCTACAGATGCAGGGGTATCATTTTGGCTTAAAGTGGATGATATAAATATTTTTCATGCGGGGGATTTAAATTGGTGGCATTGGTTCGATGAATCTGAGGAATTTAATGAAAACCAAGAAAGAGTATTTAAGCAAGAAATTGAAAGCATTAAAGATAATAAAGTAGATATAGTGTTTTTTCCAGTAGATCCAAGGCTTATAGAAAGCTATTATTTAGGTGGAGAATACTTTATAAAAGAGCTCAGTCCAAAGATATTAATACCTATGCACTTTGGCAGAAATTATGAAGTTATAAAGAAGTTCGATTCTAAAGTGAAAAATTATGAAACGAAAGTCGTTGAAATAACTAAAAGAGGAGAGGAAATAGTCCTTTAATGAATATTTAACATCTTATATAAAAATTGCACATAAATAAAAAGGAAAGCATTATTTATGTGCTTTCCTTTTTATTATTTTAATATAATCATTTACTTTCTTATTCCACTGATTATATAGATCTGGTCGTACTTCTTTAACATCTCTCATAAAGGATTTAAGTACATGTAATTTGTAAAGTCCTTTTGTTAAATGCCTTGGGAAATCTCTATTTTTTGAATAAAATTTTTTAGGATCTATGACCATGACTGCCCCATCAGGTTTTACTATTATGTCTTTACAACGCAAATCAAGTTTGGAAAATTCTAATTTCTTGAATTCCTCTAATAAATTTATGAGATTTAATGACAGATCCTTACTTAGTCCAAAACGCTTTATATATTTATTCAAGGGTATTCCATCAATATAGTCTCTTATCATATAATTTCCAGACATACCGTACACTCTAGGAAAATACTTGTTGCCATTTACCTTTTCTAAAATATCATACTCTTTTTTACAACTTTCAGGATTGAAACAAATTTTAATGACTTTATCTTCAGGGAGCATATAAATTATCCCATTATGTCCCTTGCCAAGAAATTTGCAATCCAATAAGTTTATGGTAAAATTTTCTATATAATGAGTATAGAGGGATTTATCCATAATACCTCCTTTACAAAAAATGTTCAGAACTATGTAATATATTGTTATTATAGTATATGAATAAGCTCAATAATTTGTTACTACATTTAGGGAAATTTCTTCGCAATTTCATTTTTGTATGATAAAATTATAATATGTATTATACAGTCAATGTAGGAGGTGCAATTTATGAAATTAAATAGTTTAAAATCTAAAGTTATATTAGGAATTATAGTTTTATTGATTTTGGCAGGAGTAGGAACTGGGATATATAAATTTAATAAGAATCAAGGGTACAATGATTTAATTAAAACTGCTAATAGCTATATGGATGCAGGAAAATATGATGATGCTATAGCAGCTTTTCAGCAATCATTAAATTATAAAGATGATGAGAATGTCAGAAGAAGCATCAAAGTAGCCGAGTCTTTAAAGGAAGTAAGAATTATCTATAATGATGGAATAAAGCTTATGAGTGAAAAGAAGTACCTGGAGGCAATAGAAAAGTTTAATAAGGTTACCAAAGAAGATAAAAAAATGTATCAGGATGCGCAGGCAAAGATTCTTGAGTGCAAAAGAGATTATGCTACGTTAAATATAAAAAATGCAGATAAAGCATTAAAGGAAAACAAGCTTGATGATGCAAATAAATATCTGCAAGAAGTATTTAAAGTTGACAGTGAGAGTAAAGAGGGACAAACTTTAAAAGCTGAAATAGAAAAGAAAAAACAAGAAGAAATTAAGAAGCAGCAAGAGTCACAAAAAGGAGTTACTGTAGAAGGGGCAATTAAAATAGTTAAAAGTAAATTTCCAAGTACATCTCAAAATATGATTTATCAGTACGATCATGACAGTACTCATGATGGAAGAAGTTTTTATGTGATACACGTATTTGAAAATATGCAGACTCACACTGCAACTATGGGATGGTATGGAGTAGATAAGGAAAACGGAAAGATTTATGATGAGATATTTTCTGAGTATATAAACTAGATAATATTGAATTGTTCTATAGATAAAAAGGAAATTGCAGCGCAATTTCCTTTTTTATTTTACTTAAGTGAAGTTCCCTTTTCATCTTGAGTTATTAGTCCTTTTCTCATAAGTCCGCCTAGGGCATTTTTAAAGTTATTCTTACTCACACCAAAGGCTTTAGATATATCATCAGGTGAGGTTTTATCATTAAATGTCATAAATCCATCATGAGATTTTAAATATTCTAATATAGTGTCTTGAAGCTCAGTTCTTTCTTCCTTAGCACGTTTTCTTGGAGTAAGTCCTAGTTTACCGTCTTCATAAATTTTTATTACGTTTAAATCTAATATATCACCAGCATTTATTTCGGTGAAATATTCATGCCTTAAAATTACTCCTTGATATAAGTTATCTACGGCTACCATAACACTTTGGTTAGTTTGAAAACCATAAACTGTGCCTTTAACAGTATCTCCTACTTTATATGGAGATTCAGTTTGTAAGTATCTATCTATGTCTGTAGTAGCTGCTATTCTTTTAGTCTTATCTAAGTATATATAAAATAAATAATTCTTACCAGTCTGTAGTCCATAAAGTTTTTCTTTAAGTGGAACCAAAATATCTTTTTCCAATCCAATATCAATAAAGCTTCCTATTTGAGTATTAGCAACAACCTTTAGGTAAGCAATTTCACCTACCTCAGCTAGAGGTTTTTTTAATGTAGCAATAACTCTATCTTTTGAGTCTGTATAAATGAATGCATCAACCTCATCGCCTATGTTAAGTTCCATATTAAGAGCATTGCCATTTGGAAGCAAAATATCATCAGATGTTTTTCCAGTGCCTGCATCTAAGAAATAGCCAAAATCAGGTCTTCTTACAATTTTTAATTTGTTAAAGTTTCCTATGTTTATCAAGTTTATTACCTCGCTTTATGTTTATATCTATATATTTTTTCTTTATTAGTTTTATTTATTCTCTAAAGTAATCCATGATTTTTCCTTTAAATACCTTCTTTGGTTTTACAACTATGTTTAGATTTTTTTCGTATTTTTTAATTAAGGATAATTCTACTGGAGAGATTATAGATATTGATGTACCAAAATCTCCAGCTCTTCCTGTTCGTCCTGATCTATGTAAATACTCCTTTGGATCTGATGGTAAGTTTAAATTAAATATGTGAGTTACATCTTTTACATCTAGACCCCTAGCAGCTATGTCTGATGATATCAAAAGCTGAACCTTTCCACTTCTAAATCCTTCCAAGGCCTTTTTTCTATCTTCCTTTGAGGTATTACTATAAATTCCTTCAGCGTTAATGTGATGATATTTAAGCTTTACAGTGGCTAAATCCACTTCTTCATTTCTATTTAAAAACACGATAGCTCTTTTAGGATTAATTGAAGCTATTAACTTTCTTAAGGTTTCAATTTTTTCTCTTGGATCTGAAACAAAGTATATATGTTCAATATTTTCATTAACTGTATCAGTATCCTCTACTCTTAGGACTTGTGGTTCCTTCATAAGTTCTTTTGCTAGCGCTAATGTTTCTTCATGAATTGTTGCGGAAAATGCCATAAGCTGTCTATCTCTTAAAGTAGTTTTAATTATATTTTTTATGGTAGATAATTTATCCTTAGCAAGTAGGTTATCTGCCTCGTCTAATACAATCGTTTTAATTGTATGAGCTTTTATCTTTTTTTGAGATATAAGTTCTAATACTCTTCCTACAGATCCTACAATTATATGAGGTTTTTCTTTTAACTTTTCTATCTGTCTTTTTGCATTGACTTCACCTATAATTGGGGTTGAAGTGATACCTGCCTCTGAGTTTTCTGATAAAAGTTTTATTTCACTATCTATTTGCATAACAAGCTCATGGGTTGGAGCAAGAATTAGAGCTTGCATTTCTCTTTTAGAACTATCTATGTTTTGAAATAAAGGCAATAAGTAAGCTAAGGTTTTACCGCTGCCAGTTTGAGACTGGCCTACTAGATCCTTTTTTTCTAAGGCTATTGGTATAACCTTTGATTGAATTGGGGTAGGATTTATTATATTTACTTTTTTTAATCCCTCTATTAGATTACTATTCAATCCTAATTTATCAAATGAATCTATCATAATTTCCTCCTGTGTAATAAGATAAGTTTTACTTATACTTAGTATATCATTTTTAACATAAATTATCTCTAAAATATGATAATAGAGGAATAATCTGAAGTCAATTGCAAAGTATTCATTTATAACTAAAAAAGATTTCTATAAGTAATCATAGGACAATATGTGAAATTGTTATATACCGAATGTATTAATAGGTTATAATAAATGATGATAATATAATATAGAGAGGAATAATAATATGGATAAATTAAATTTCGATGATTTTAATATAAGTGCGGAAATTATTGAAGCATTAAATAAGATGGGCTATGAAAATCCCTCAGGAGTTCAAGAAAAGGTAATTCCTTTGATACTTAATGATAAGGATATAATAGTAAAGTCACAAACGGGAAGTGGAAAAACTGCAGCTTTTGGAGTGCCAATTTGTGAAAAAGTAACATGGGAAGAAAGTAAACCTCAAGCATTAGTTTTAACCCCTACAAGAGAACTTGCAATACAGGTAAAGGAAGATATAAATAATATAGGAAGGCTTAAGAGAATAAGAGCTGTAGCAGTGTTCGGAAAACACCCTATGGAAATTCAGAAAAGGGAACTTAAACAAAGAGTACATATAATTGTAGGAACCCCTGGAAGAACTATGGATCATATAGAAAGAGGACACATAAATTTAGAAGAAATAAAGTATCTTATAATAGATGAAGCAGATGAAATGTTAAATATGGGCTTCATCGATCAAGTAACAGCTATAATAGAAAAAATGCCTAAAAATAGAGTTACAGTTTTACTATCAGCTACCATGCCAGAGGAAATTGAATTGCTATGTAAAAATTATATGGCAAGTCCTATGACTATAGAAATTAATCCCGAAAGTATTACCACGGAAAGAGTTGAAGAAGTTTATTATGAAACTCCCCAAAGCGATAAGCTTCAGCTTTTAAATAAAATTATTTATACTGAAAGGCCTGAGAGTTCAATTATATTTTGTAGTACGAAAGAAGGAGTAGATAATTTAGTAAGGGATATGAAAGATAGGGGATACTCTTGCAAGGCACTTCATGGAGGTATGGAACAAAAGGATAGAATTGATATTATGCAGCAATTTAAAAGAGGAGAATTTACCTTTCTAATAGCAACAGATGTAGCGGCTAGAGGAATACATGTTGAGGATATTACCCATGTAATTAATTATGATACTCCTGTAGAAAAGGAGAGCTATGTTCATAGAATTGGAAGAACAGGTCGTGCAGGTAATAAAGGCAAAGCTATAACCTTTGTATCTCCAAGGGAAGAGAGAATGTTAAGAATTATAGAGGATTATATAGGATATAGCATTCCATTAGGGCAGAAGCCTTCTGAAGAAGAAGTTCGAGAAGGTAAGGAAATTTTTAGAGAACAATCAAAATCTAAACCTAAGCTAAAAGTTGATAAAAGTGCATCTCTTAATAAGGAAATTACAAAGATACATATTAATGCGGGAAAAAAGAAAAAAATCAGAGCAGGAGACATAGTTGGAACAATCACAAGCATTGAAGGAGTTAGTGCTGAAGATATAGGAATTATAGATGTTCAAGATAATTTTTCTTATGTAGATATACTTCAAGGAAAAGGTAAAATTGTACTAAAGGAACTTCAAGATAAAACAATTAAAGGTAAAAAAGTTAGGATTCAAAGAGCGGTTAAGTAAAATGTGAAATAAGCTGAATTTATTTAGAAAGATTTAATTATAACTAGAGTTAATGTTGCGAGGAAACATATTGTATCTATATAATTAGGATATAGAATAAGTAATTGAGGTGAAAAAGGTTTAATGTTTGACTTAGATGATTGTATTGGAATTATAACTAGTAGAAGTACTAAAGAAATTACTGATGCTTTTAGTAGTAAAGTAGAAGCTTGTGGGATCACAAGAGTACAGTGGATAGCTATTTATTACATAGGAAAAGAAGAAGGAATAACTCAAAAAAAATTAGGAGAAAAAATGGATTTAAAGGAATCTACTGTTGCTAGATTAGTTGATAGAATGGAAAAGGAAGGTACGGTAGAAAGAATTAAGGATACTAGTGATAAAAGAATAACTAAGTTATATTTAACTAAGCTTGGCAAATATAAAAGAGAAGAAATACTTCCTATAGGTGAAAGTTTTTCAAAGGAAGGAATTGAAGGGATAAGTGAGGAACATTTAAATATATTTAAAGAGGTTCTAAGCAAAATTGTGTCAAATACAAAAAAGAATGTTAAATAAGTAACAGTTTTGTTTAAATAAGTATTGTTTATACCACTGAGAGGTGGTATAATTTATACAAATGTACTTGCTATGGCAAGTATTAGCATGTAAAGTAAATGTTTTGAATAAGGGGGAAGATTTATTATGAGTAAAAATCCAAGAGAAATGTTAAATGCCTTTATGGGAGGATTACAAGAAGTAGGAGCAACAAATGGAGCAAGTGTAGAAGCATTCATGGGTCTTTTAGGAGCTGCTTATACACCAGGAGCTGTAGACGTTAAGACAAAAGAACTTATAAGCGTAGCAATAGCGGCTTATAACCGTTGCGAATACTGTATAGTGTTTCATGTGTTTAAAGCATTAGAAGCAGGTGCTACTAGAGAAGAAATAATGGAAGCTGCAATGGTTGCAGTTGCATTTGGTGGTGGCCCATCAATGGCATATAGTGTAACTTTACTTAAAGATTCAATAGATGAATTTGAAAAGGATTTTAAATAACATATAGTTTAACGAATGTAGATATTATTCTATAAATAGTGGCCCTGTAAATCTAGACTATAAGTATAGATTTCCAGGGCCATATGTCTAATATAAACAGTTTTTAGTAAAAAATTAGAAAGAATGGCTTGAATTCTCGGCTATAAATTCATAACTGTTAAAATAGGGAGGAAAGAATAATGGTAGATTTAAAAATAGAAAAATTGGCTGGACATAGCAAGAGTGGGAAAGTGGGTAAAATAAGCGTAAAAGTAGGTGGTGAAGTAAAAGAGGGACAGGTTATTTTTCAAGTTGAATGTGATAAAGGTAATGCTCAAGTAAAATCAAACTGTGCTGGAGTATTAGAGAGCCTAAAAGTTAAAGAAGGAGATACGGTTAATATAGGAGATATAGTGGCTCGTATAGATGGAGTTATGGAAGAAAAAAATCGTGAAAATACAAATGCAATAGAGAAAACTGCAGAGACTAAGTTGCCAGATAATAAACCTAAAAAATCTAACTTTGACTATTTTGGATCAATGCTAAAACCTATAAAAAGGGAACTAGAGTGTGATTTAACAGTTATAGGGGCAGGCCCTGGGGGATATGTGGCAGCCATATATGCAGCAAAACAAGGTTTGAAAACTGTTATTATTGAAAAGGAAGAAGTAGGAGGAACCTGTTTAAATGTAGGATGTATACCAACAAAGGCATTGGTAAGGTCCTCTGAAGTATTTGATAATATAAAACACAGTGAAGAATTTGGAATTAATGTATCAGATGCATTTGTAGACATGGAAAAAGTTATAGAAAGAAAAAATGGGATAGTTAAAAAACTTACAGGTGGAGTGGATTTTTTATTACAAAAAAATTCTATAGAAAAGATTTCGGGAACAGGAGAAATATTAGGTAAAAATAAGGTTTTTGTAAAGGGAAAAAGGGAAGAAGTTACTATAAGTACGAAAAATATAATTATTGCAACAGGCTCAAAAATTGCAAGTATTAACATAGATGGGTTTGATGGAACTAAGGTTATAAATAGTACCGAAGCATTGGATATGAAGAAATTGCCTAAGAGTATGGTAATTATCGGCGGTGGAGTTATCGGAATGGAATTTGCCTTTATATATTCTAACTTAGGAGTGGATATATCAGTAATTGAATATATGCCGAAAGTTCTTTGCACAATGGATGAAGATGTATCTGATGAAATAGTATCTATAGCAAAAGAAAAAGGCATAAAGTTCTTCACATCATCAAAAGTAACAAGTGTTAAAGAAAGCGAAGATGATAAAGCTATTGTGTACTTTGATATGAACGGTAAAGAAAAACTTATAACTTGTGATAAAGTTTTGGTAGCTATCGGAAGAGAACCGAATATTGAAGGACTAGGAATTGAGAAAGTTGGTATAGAATTAAATGAAAATATAAAGGGAATAAAGGCTGATGATAAATTAAGAACAAATGTTGAAAATATTTATGCTATAGGGGATGTAAATAATAAAATAGGACTTGCCCATGTAGCATCTCATGGAGCAATTGTGGCTGTAGATAATATTTTAGGGAAAGAAAGTGAAATAGATTACGCTGCGGTTCCAAGTGTAGTTTATACTACTCCAGAAGTTGCCACAGTAGGAATGACGGAAAAAATGGCAGTGGATTCAGGAATTAATATTAAAATTGGTAAATTTCCATTTATGGCTAATGGAAAGGCTTTAACTCATGGAGAAGATAAGGGTTTTGTAAAAGTTATTAAAGACAGGAGCACAAATAAACTTATTGGAGCCTCTATAGTAGGACCTAATGCTTCTGATTTAATTGGAGTGTTGACTTTAGCTATTAAAAATAATATTACAGAAGAGCAAATAAAGGAAACAATAGTTGCTCATCCAACTACAGGCGAAGCTATTCATGAAGCTGTCTTATCCCTAGAAGGTGGTGCAATTCACTTTGATAGCTAAAAGAAAAGTAGTGGTTTCAGAAAGTTATAATCCATACTTTAACTTATCCCTAGAAGAACATTTGTTTAATAATGTAAGTAAGGATGAAATAATACTTTATTTATGGAGAAATAAAAATACAGTAGTTATAGGTAGAAATCAAAATCCATGGAAAGAATGTAACTTAGAACTTTTATCAAAGTTAAATGGAAAGGTAGCTAGAAGATTATCTGGAGGGGGAGCTGTATATCATGATCTAGGGAACTTAAATTTTACTTTTATAACCTATGAAGAAAATGAAGATTTAAATAAACAGCTTTCAGTAATTATAAAAGCCTTAAATGCTTTGGATATAGAAGCAACCTTTTCTGGAAGAAATGATATTTTAGTTAATGGTAAAAAGATATCAGGAAATGCTTTTTATACGGACGAAGGCAGATATTATCATCATGGAACATTACTTTACGATATAGATGTAGAAAAAGTAACCCAAATATTAACTCCATCAACTCATAAGTTAACATCAAAGGGAATAGATTCTGTAAAAAGTAGAATTACAAACCTAAAGAATCATAGGGAAGGCTTAACAATAAATGATATTAACGAATCTGTAGTAAGATCTTATGAAAAACATTATGGACACATAAATAATGTGGGTTATGTGGATGAAAAAAAATTAAATCTTAATAACTTTGTAAAAAGATATTCAAGCGATGAGTGGATTTATGGAAATAGTCCAAGTTTTAATGTAGTTATAGATAAAGTATTTGATGAAGGGAAAATAGAATTAAACATTTCTTTAGAAGATGGGAAAATAACTCACTGCAAGATATATACAGATTCTCTGTTTACAAAGGAATTTGATATAACTGAAAATATACTGAAAAATCTCAAGTTTAATAAATATGATATATTAAAAGCGTTAGAAGAAAATGAATACTTATTTTCTCCTAAAGGAAAAGCTACATTAGATAGAATCAAAGAAATTATACGAGAAAATGTTCCAAGTGTAACTTAACTAAAATAATAAAACTTTTAGTTATTATATTGAAAGGAGGTTGTACATAATAGATATGTATTATGTGTAACCTCTTTAATGTTTTTTATTTTAAACAACCAAATTATCGCTACCTTCCCATGATGCAATATCATTCTGTTCATTGCTTTGGAGTAACTCATTTCTAAGGATACAGCAGCTTTCATATCTTCTAGGGCTTTATGGGAAAAAGGTTGTTAGCTTTCACTTAAAATTCCTCACACCAAATGGAATTCCTCTCTGCAAGTCTCTTATAATCTACTATTTCATTATTGCAGCTTAAAAAATTAAGTTATGGTTTAAATTAAAAATATGTAAACTCGTGTTATAAAAAACTAATACATGATATTTAACAAAGCATGAGGTATAAAGTTTTTATTAGATAAGTATATTTTATATAGTAGCTATTATGAGGTGAATAATTAATGAATGAGTTCTCTGATTTAGAAAATAAAATATGGAAGGCTTCAGATAAGATTAGATATCTGCACAAGAAAAAATATTTTTCTACATGTCCCTTTGAAAAATGCTATTATGATGATTTGCTAAAAAAGGAAATAAGTCATTTAGAAAGGTTTTCTGATTATTTCATTAGAAATGGATTTAATCAATATAGAGCTAATAGCAGAGAGGTAAGTGATACTCCACAAAGAGAATTTACTTTAGCTGAATTAGCAACCTATGATGGTTCTATGGGGAGACCTGCTTATGTAGCGGTAAATGGAATTGTTTATGATGTAAGTTTAGAAAAAACTTGGGGAGGAGCTACTCACTTTGGATTAGTTGCAGGAAAGGACTTAACAGGAGCTTTTCAAGGATGCCATGGAAACTTGGAAATTTTAAGAAACTTACCTAAGGTAGGAGTTTTAAAGAGTAACCAATGACCAGTAACTAAGTTTAAGGGGGAATTATAATTGCAAGAAAAAGCTTGTCCTATAATGCAAGGCAAAGAAAAGATTCCAAGGCAAGTTATAGATTTTACAATGCAAGGAATAAGGGAAGGTAAATTTAATAAGATGAACCTTATTTGGCTTGAGGCATGTGGGTGTTCTGGAAATATTATTTCATTGCTTAATGCAGAAGATCCAGATGTGGTTTATTTGTTAAGTGAAATGGTAAATTTAACTTATAACAATAGTCTTATGGTACAAGAGGGGGAAAGAGCCTTTGGAAAGTTTTTAGAAACTTTAGATACTGAATTTATTTTAGTGGTAGAAGGTGCAGTTGCTACAAGGGATAATGGACTTTACGATATAGTGGCTAGGTATAACGGAAAGCTTGTAACAGGAATGGAAGCTGTAAAAATGGCAGGAGAGAAGGCAAGATATGTTTTAGCGGTAGGTTCCTGTGCAGCTTATGGAGGCCCCTCTGCTGCAAGGCCAAATCCGTCTGAAAGTAAAAGTGTACCTGAGTTTTTAGAAAATAGAGAAGTTATAAGAGTTCCAGGATGTCCAAGTCATCCTCAGTGGATTATAGGAACTATAGCTCATATATTATCTTTTGGGAAACCAGAGCTTGATGGAGAAAGTAGGCCTATACTTTTTTATGGGGTGACTATTCATGATAGATGTGAAAGAAGAAGTTATTTTGATAAAGGGATATTTGCAAGAAAGCTTGGAGATAAGGAATGTATGTTTAAACTTGGATGTAGGGGACCTATAACTAGAACAGATTGTCCTATAAGAAGATGGAATGGAAGTATTAATTGGCCTATAGGAGATAACACTCCATGTATTGGATGTGCTCGAAATGGATTTCCAGATTCTATGGAGCCATTTGTTAGATATTAAAACTATAGGAGGGACTTATGGGAGATAAGATTATAATAAACCCGCTTACTAGAATAAGTGGATTTTTAGAGATAGAGGCTACTATAGAAAATCATAAGGTAATAGATGCAAAGTCCAGCGGAATGCTTTTTAGAGGGTTTGAAAAGATGCTTCAAGGAAGGTCTCCTTTAGATGCGACATATTTTACTGAAAGAATATGCGGTATTTGTTCTGCCGCCCATTCTATAGTATCTACTACCGCAGTGGAAGATGCATTAAGAATAGTACCAAATATAAATGATTCAATGGTTAGGGAGATAATCCATGGATGTGAATTTTTGCAAAATCATTTAAGGCACTTTTATCAATTTACCTTTCCAGATTATGTACGAGGTCCTAAGATTAATCCAGCCTATGAAGAACGAGGAGGAGATTATAGACTACCTGAAGTCTTAGATAAAAAATTAAGTGAAAATTATGTGGAGTCCATAAGATATAGTAGAGATGCACACAAGGCGCTTGCTATTTTAGGGGGAAAGGCTCCTCACAACCATGGAGTATTTGTTGGCGGAGTCACTGTAAATATGGATTCTTCAAAGTTTATAGAGATAAAATCCATAATATCAAAAGTTAAAAGTTTTATAGCAAATGTAATGATTACTGACGTAGATATTATAGCGAAATACTATGGGGATTACTTTTATAATGGAAAAGGCTTTGGAAATCTTATGAGTTATGGAGTTTTTGATAATTCCTTTGATGAGCCTTTTTTATATGTAAGGCCACGGGTGTTAATAGATGGAAAAAGGTATACTCTAAATGAAAAGTATATTACAGAAGGGGTATATAACTCTTGGTACGAGGGAAATAGGGAAAACATAAGACCAGAAGAAGAATATACTGAGACAAATGTATATAAGGAAAATGCATATACCTTTATTAAAGCGCCAAGATATGCAGGATTTCCAGTAGAGGTAGGGCCTTTAGCTAGAATGTATTTAAGTGGGGGATATACTAGGGGAATTTCCACTATGGATAGAACCATTGCAAGGGTACTTGAAGCAGATAAAGTATGTGATATAATCTTAAATCTTTTAGATAAATTAAAAATGGAGCCTACAAATCAAACTCAGCATCAAGTTCCAGATAAGGCTCAAGGCATAGGCCTTAGAGATACCACAAGAGGAGCATTAGGTCATTGGATAGCCATAGATGATAAAAAAATTAAAAACTATTCTATTATAACTCCTACGGTTTGGAACTTATCCCCTACAGATTCAAGGGGAGTAAAAGGTGTGGTGGAAAAAGCATTAATAGGAACTCATATTGAAGATAGCAAAAATCCTGTAGAAATTGGAAGAATAGTTAGAACCTTTGATCCCTGCGTTTCCTGTGCAACCCATGTTATAAGTAACAATAATCCTGATATTACTATAAAAATTGTTTAAGTATGATAAAGATTATTGCCATAGGGAATAGGCTTATGGGGGATGATGGAATAGCACTTAAAGTTTTAGAAAATATAGATAAAGATATTAAAACACTAAGGAAAGATAGAGAAGTAAATGAGGAAATAGAAGTGATTATTGGAGAAACGGATTTTATGTACTGTTTAGATAATATTGATAATAATGACTTTATAATAATTCTAGATAGTACAGCTTTAGGAGTAAATCCGGGCAGCATTACAACACTCTCCTTTAATGAATATAAAAGGTACTTAAATTGTGTCTCTCAACATGGATTAAATCTTGTTAATATGTTGATAAGTTACAAAAAAAATGTGGATGGAATTATTATTGGAATTGAAGCTAGTGATATTGACTTTAATTTCGATATTTCTGATACCTTAAAATTAAAATTCAGCGACATATGTAGGAATGTGTTAGAAAAGATAATGAGGACGTTAGTTGATTTTAGGACGGGTGATCAAAATGCATGAAGTGTCAGTGGCTTCGGAAATACTTCAAATTGTTTTAGAGAATGCTAAGGAAAGCAATATAAAAAAAGTAGATAAAATAATACTACAAGTAGGGGAGTTCACCTGCATTGAGGGCTCCTTATTACAGTTTGCATTTGAAGCAATGAAGGAAAAAGGCATATGTGAAAATGCACAGCTTTTTATAAAAAAAATAAAAGCTACTTCCTATTGCGATAACTGTAAGGAGGAGTTTGAAGTTAGTTATAGAAATAGGCTTTGCCCTAAATGCAATAACTTTGGATGCAATATAGTAAAGGGATATGAATTATACCTAGAGAGTATAGAGGGGGAGTAAATTTGAAGAGAGTGTTTATAGGTGAAAAGGTCCTTAAAAATAATGATAGCATAGCAGCAAAAAACAGACGGCTTTTAAATGAAAAAGGTGTGTTCACTATAAATTTGTTAGGATCTCCTGGTTCTGGAAAGACTTCAGTACTAGAACAAATAATAAAGCTTACTAAAGAAAAGATGAATATGGCTGTAATAGAAGGTGATTTATACACAACTAAGGATGCAGAAAGAATAGAAAATCAAGGCATAGATGTGGTGCAAGTAAATACAGGGGGAGCCTGTCATTTGGATGCATCTATGGTTGAAGAAGCCCTTAAAGAAATAAATATAAATCAGCTACACCTTTTAGTCATAGAAAACGTAGGTAATTTAGTTTGTCCTGCATCCTTTGACTTGAGTGAAGATATGAAGGTTACAGTTATGAGCGTAACAGAAGGTAATGACAAACCACTAAAATATCCAGCCATGTTTCAACGATCAAAGGTTTTAATACTCAATAAGATGGATATGATAAAACTTACAAACTTCAATATGGAAGAGTTTTATAAAGATATTAAGTCAATAAATCAAGACATAAGAGTATTTGAAGTTTCCTGCGTAACTGGAGAAGGAATTAATGCGTTATGTGATTATTTTCAGTCAATGCTAAAAAGGAATTAGTAGTAAAGCGATAGGAAATATAAAGGTTTATTGTTAGTTAATGTTTGATAGTTAATACTTAATGGGAAATGTAGAAATTCAACAAAATCAATTTCTATAATAAATGTTATCTATTCAGTATTAACTATTAAATAATAAACAGGTGGTGGTTATTATAGAAGAGGTTGTAAGAAAATATGTGACAGTAACGGGAATAGTTCAAGGTGTTGGGTTTAGGCCTTTTGTATATAAAATTGCTTGTGATAATAATTTAAATGGATGGGTAAGTAACAGTTCAAGAGGAGTGTATATAGATGTGGAAGGAAGAGAACGAGATATTTTAAGCTTTATACAAAAGTTAAAAACCTCTCCTCCTAAATTATCTAAGATAGATGAAGTATTTATAGAAAATAGAGAAGTTGAAAATTATAAGGATTTTAAAATATGCCCTAGTGAAAGAGAAGAAAATGCAATGACTTATATATCTCCAGATATAGGAGTATGTGAAGATTGCTTAAGGGATATAAGGAATAGTGAAAATAAAAGATATAGATATGCTTTCACGAATTGCACAAATTGTGGACCCAGATTTTCTATTATAAAAAAGCTTCCTTATGATAGGGCAGTTACCACTATGAATGAATTTCAAATGTGTGATGAGTGTTATGGAGAGTATGTAGATCCATTAAATAGAAGATTTCATGCTCAGCCTAATGCCTGCATAGAGTGTGGACCAAAATTAGAGCTTATAAATAACAAAGGTGAAAGAATATATCTGGGTGATGAAGTAAAAGAAACTATTAAACTTATTAAAGAAGGAAAGATAATTGCTATAAAGGGTATAGGGGGATTTCACCTAGCTTGTGATGGGAAAAACCAAGAAGCTATTAAACGTCTTAGAGATAGAAAGAATAGGCCTAAGAAGCCATTGGCATTAATGATGAAGGATTCTGAAACTGTAAAGAAATATTGCCATTTAAGTGAAAAGGAAGAAAGTATATTAAAAGACGATAAAAGACCTATAGTTTTATTAAGTAAAAGAGAAGAAAATTTACCAATAAATATAGCACCTAATAATAAATGCTTAGGGGTAATGTTACCCTATACCCCACTCCATTATCTTTTATTTGAGTATGACATAGAAGTTTTAGTTATGACTAGTGCAAATGTAGTGGGACTTCCTATGGTATATAAAAATTCTGAGGCATTAGATAAGCTAAGCAGTGTGGTGGATTATTTTTTGCTTCACAATAGAGATGTACATATTCCTGTGGATGATTCTGTAGTTAAAGTTATTTTAAATGAGGAAATGGTTATTAGGAGTTCTAGGGGATATGCACCAATTTATATTAAACAAAAGGAGATAAGGGATATTTTAGCTTGCGGCTCTCAGCTAAAAAATACCTTTGCTCTATCTAAAAATGAAAATATAATAGTAAGCCCTTATATAGGTGACATGGAAAATATAGAAACCTATAATAACTTTGAAAAAAATGTAGAGCATATTAAAGGTATATACAATATTAAGCCTAAAATAATAGCTTATGACATGCATCCAAATTATTGGTGTAGAGAATATGTAGAGAAGCAGAACACAATAAATATGGAAGTTCAGCATCACCATGCCCATATAGTAAGTTGTATGGTTGAAAATAATATTAAAGAAAAGGTTATTGGAATAGCTTATGATGGGGTGGGCTATGGAATAGATGGAACCATTTGGGGTGGGGAATTTATAATATGCGATTATAAGGATTTTAAAAGAATAACACACTTGAATTATGCACAAATGCCAGGAGGAGATGCAGCAACTAAAGAACCTTGGAAGATGGCTGTGAGCTATATTTATGAAGCTTATAAGAATAGTGGATCTAGGGCTTTAATAAGTGATGAAGATACTTTAATCACAAAAAATTATGTTGAAGATTCAAATATCACACAGGAAAACATTCCTAAAGTTTTAAAGGATAATAATATAAAATCCATAATCGCTATGATAAAAAATAATATAAACTCTCCTAAATGTTCAAGTATGGGAAGATTATTTGATGCAGTGTCTGCAATGTTAGGGTTTCTAGGCAAAGTGACCTTTGAGGGGGAAGCAGCAATACTTCTTGAGAATATGGCTAATGAAAATGAGAAGGGAAGCTATGATTATGAAATAAAATGTCAAGATGAAGGTTATATAATAAACACAAGTGAAATAATAAGAGAAATAATTAATGATATAAATAGTGAGGTACATCATGGAATTATATCTAAAAGGTTTCACAATACTGTAATAGACTTTACAGTGAATATGTGCAGTATTTTACGAGATGCTTTAAATATAAATAAGGTAGTATTAAGCGGGGGAGTATTTCAAAATGAAATAATTCTTAAGGGGATATATGGAAAATTAAATCACAAAGGCTTTGAGGTATATACTCATAAATCTATACCTTGTAATGACAGCGGAATATGTGTTGGACAAATAGTTATAGCAAATGCAAAGTTTAAGGAGGAATAGTTATGTGTATAGCAGTTCCAGTGGAAATTATAGAGATATATGAAAATGAAGCTCTAGTAAACTTTGGTGGGGTAAAAAAGAAAATAGATACTTCTTTAATAGAAGATGTAAGTCTAGGTGATTATGTACTCCTTCATGCAGGATGTGCCATAGAAAAATTGAATAAGGAAGAAGCAGAGGAAACATTAAGCTTATTTAAAAAAATATTAGAATAGTAAATATTCTATTTAGTTAATGATAGTAATCATAAGTCACAAATAATAATCACTGATTTCTAGTTGCTACAATGGAGATTAGCGATTAGAGACTGGAGAATGAAATGAAGTATATAAATGATTTTAGAAACCCAAAATCAACACAAAAAATCTTAAAGGAAATAGAAGCTTTAACAACTAAAAGCATTAGCATAATGGAGGTTTGTGGAACCCATACTATGTCAATATATAAAAATGGAATAAAGGAGCTTTTGCCTAGAAATATAAGGCTTATATCAGGACCTGGCTGTCCTGTGTGTGTAACTCCTCAAAATTATATAGATACAGCTATAGATCTTTCTAAAGAAAAGAATGTTATAATCACAACCTTTGGGGATATGATGAACGTTCCAGGAAGTTTAAGTTCTCTTAAAACTCAAAGGGCAATGGGGTCAGATGTCAGAGTAGTATATTCCCCATTAGATTCCTTAAAAATTGCAAGGGAAAACTTAGATAAGGAAGTAGTATTTTTAGGTGTGGGCTTTGAAACTACAGCACCAATTATAGCTCTTTCTATTTTAAAGGCCAAAGACGAAAATATAAGTAATTTTAGTGTGCTACAATGTATTAAAACTATGCCAAATATTATGAGAAAGCTAGTAGAAGATAAAGAAGTTAATATAGATGGATTCTTATGTCCAGGTCATGTGGGTACAGTTATAGGGGCTAGGGCCTTTGAGTTTTTATCTAGTGAGTTTAATATCCCATGTATTGTAGCAGGATTTGAATATGATGATATAATATGTGCTATTTATATGATAATTAGCATGATAACTAAAGAGACAAGTAAAATTAAAAATATATATGGTAGGTTTGTTAAATATGATGGGAATGAAATGGCACAGGACACTATAAGTAAGATTTTCATCTCAGCAGGTAGTATTTGGAGGGGGCTTGGATATATAAAAGACACAGGTGTTGAGTTTAAAGAAGAATATAAAAGTTATGATGCAAAAGAAAAATTTAAATTAAACATGGTAAATTTGGATATGCCTTCAGGCTGTATTTGTGGAGAAGTATTAAAGGGCATTAAAGAACCTACAGATTGCAAGCTGTTTTCTAAGGTGTGCAATCCGTCAAACCCTGTAGGCGCCTGCATGGTATCACAAGAGGGAACATGTGGCATCTATTATAGGTATGGGAGGTGAAAATATGAATATGATTACTTTATCTCATGGTAGTGGTGGAAAAAAAACTCAGGAGCTTATAAAAAATATGTTTTACAAATACTTCCAAAACGATATATTGCTCCAGCAAAACGATGCAAGTATATTACATAAGTTAAATGGCAACATAGCAGTAACTACAGATTCTTTTGTGATAAGCCCCTTATTTTTTTATGGTGGAGATATAGGAAAGCTTTCTATTTGTGGTACAGTAAATGATTTGGCAGTAAGTGGTGCTAAGCCCTTATATATTACAGTAGGGTTTATATTAGAAGAAGGTCTTAAGATAGATATTTTAGAAAAGATAGTTATGTCTATGGCTGAAGCTGCAAGGAAAGCTAATGCTTATATAATTGCAGGAGATACAAAGGTTGTAGAAAGGGGCAAGGGAGATAAAATATATATAAATACTACAGGCATAGGGGTAATAGAAGATAACAGGGAGGTTTTGGGGATACAGCAAATAAAACAAGGGGACAAGGTTATAATAAGTGGAACTCTAGGAGATCATGGAATGTGCATAATGAGTGAAAGAGAAGAATTAGGTTTTGAGGTAAGTATAAAAAGTGATTGTGCTTCATTAAATGAATTAACAAAGGATATACTAAGTGAAAGTAAAAATGTAAAGGTAATGAGAGACCCAACTAGAGGGGGACTTGCAACTACCTTAAATGAAATAGCAGAGCAAAGAGGCATGAGCATAATGCTTTATGAAAAAGAAATACCTATTAAAGAAGAGGTTTCAGGTATGTGTGAAATTCTAGGATTTGATCCACTATATGTAGCAAATGAAGGGAAACTTGTTTTAATAGTATCAAGTGAAGATGCAGAAAAAGTATTAAAGATAATGAAGAAAAATTTATTAGGAGAAGATGCTAAGATAATAGGGGAAGTTATAAATGATAATAAAGGTAAGGTTTATTTAAGAACTGAAATTGGAGGAACTAGAATTTTAAATATGTACGAAGAAGAGATGCTTCCAAGGATATGTTAAAAAGTTGTAACAACAAATTTACATATCTATATAATGTATTGATGGCTTGAAGTTTAAGCTCATTAATTATTATAGGAGGTAACTATGTACTACGACATGGATATGTATGACTATACTAGAAATAATAATGAAGCAGAACCTAAAGGACTTTTAGATCTTCTTATAGAAGCAATGAAAGATGAAAGGCACGATAGAGTTAAATATACCATGATGATGGATAGGGCAAAAAATGAAAAGATAAGAACACAAATTCAATTTGCTCGTGATGATGAAATGAAACATTATAAAATGTTTAGGCAAATTTATTGTATGTTAACAGGACAGAGTATAGACATTCCACTTCCAAAGGTTAAGCTTGCAGATGATTTTATAGAAAATATTGAAAGCAGTATAAATGGAGAACTTGCAGCAGTAGAGTTGTATAGAAAAATTAAATCTATGCTTCCCAATATGTGCTTAAGGGATATGCTTTATGAAATTATCACAGATGAACAAGAACATGCCACTAGATTTACTTATTTATATGCCATGCTAGAATAGTTATTTTTGGAATATATAGTTAATTGATATTGAAAAGCTGTGGATAAATAAATGTTCACAGCCTTTTGTCAAATACAGAGGAAGAGAAAGTATACATAAACCTCCAGTTAATAGCAATGATTATTAATATTAACTGGAGGCTTTTTACATATAATTATTCTGATTGTTCTTCAAGGTGTTCTGTAATTTCTAAATTTTCTTTTCTGTTATCTAAAGTATTAAAATTTATATGGTTAACAGTTATATCTTGCTTATCTCCCATAATAAATTTATCTAAGTGGATTCTGCCCTTAGGAGTATTTGCCACAGCATAAGGCTTTTCACCTATTCTATGATAAACCCATGGGTATCCATTGTTTAGAACTCTATATAAGTCCTTCTTATCAATTATAGCGCGCCCTTTCTCAATACCGTTGCTGTCTCTAAGTACTATTTCAGCGGTTTCGTCAAATTCTTTATAATCATTGTATGAATTTTTATCATATATTTCTAAGTTACACTTTCTGTTATCTAAAGTATCTTCATTTAAATGTCTTATAGGAGTTTTAGTAGACACACCTAAAATAAATGAATGTAAACTTTCCTTTTGTTTTTCTTGAGGTATGTAATGCATAGCTAAATAACTGTTAAAGTCTTTATGCCACTGAGCAGCCCAGCCACCTCTATCAAGGACTCTTTGTAAATCTTCAGCATCTATCTTAGCATCAATTATTGTGCCGTCTTTTTTCACTAATTTTAAGTAGGCAATATCTCCTTTTATTTCATATTCATTATTTTTAACTTCAAATTTCTTTTTTATGATAAAGCACCTCTTTCTTTTGTTTTACAATAAACTTTAAATCCGTTCAGGGATATATTATAACACACTTATGTATAATATATTTGCCAAATTTACAAAGATTTAATCATAATATTAGAACCAGAAGAATTATGGGGATGATTGGCTTATGGCACTTGCTACCATTTTGCAATTTAAAATTTCTAAGATATTTAGTAGAAAAACTTTGTGGAATTTTTTAAATATATTGTATTTTAAAATTAATTATTATATTATATATGTTATACATTTTATGCGGTAATAAGTATTTTACTGTATATGCATATACTTATTATCTAAATGTGGGGCATTAAGTTTATAAACAAAATATTATAAAAAGTTTAAGGGGGCATACTTATGAAATCTATTATTACTGTTTTAGGAAAAGACAGAACAGGCATCATTGCAGGGGTAAGCAATGTGTTAGCCGAAGCTAATGTGAATATTTTAGACATAAGTCAAACGATTTTACAAGAGTATTTTACTATGATTATGCTAGTTGACCTATCTAATTCATTAAAGTCTTTTAAGGAGTTAAAGGACATTTTAGATTTAAAGAGCAAAGAAATGAATCTATCTATTAAAATTCAGCATGAAGATATATTCAATTCAATGCATAATATATAAGGTAGGTGCAGATATGATTAATCAAAACAAAATAATTGAAACAATTAAAATGATAGAAAAAGAAAAATTAGATATCAGAACTATAACTATGGGAATTTCACTAATGGATTGTTGTGATTCAGATGGGAAAAGGGCTCGTCAAAAGATATATGATAAGATTACAAGATATGCTGAAAAGCTAGTTAGTGTGGGAAATGAAATAGAAAGAGAGTACGGAATCCCAATTATAAATAAAAGAATATCTGTAACTCCTATATCCTTAGTTGCTGGATGCTCTAATGATGAAAACTATGTTGAGTTTGCTAAAATATTAGATAAAGCTGCTTCTACTGTGGGAGTTAATTTTATAGGTGGGTTCTCAGCTCTAATACATAAAGGTTATTCTGAAGGAGACAGAAAGTTAATTGCATCTATTCCAGAAGCTTTAAGCGTAACAGAAAAGGTTTGTTCTTCTGTTAATATAGCTACAAGTAGAGCAGGAATAAATATGGATGCAGTAAGAGATATGGGAGAAATTATAAAGAAGACAGCAGAACTTACTAAAGATACAGATGGTCTCGGATGTGCTAAACTTGTAATATTTGCGAATGCAGTTGAAGACAATCCATTTATGGCAGGCGCTTTCCATGGTGTTGGAGAAGCAGAATGCGTAATAAATGTAGGGGTAAGCGGACCTGGTGTCGTAAAGAAAGCCCTTGAGTCCGTTAAAGGCGAGAGCTTTGATGTAGTTGCTGAAACTATAAAGAAAACAGCCTTCAAAATTACAAGAATGGGGCAATTAGTTGCAGCAGAAGCTTCTAGAAGACTTGAGGTTCCTTTTGGAATAATTGACTTATCATTAGCGCCTACTCCAGCAGTTGGAGATAGTGTGGCTCATATTTTTGAAGAAATGGGACTTGAAAGAGCTGGTGCGCCAGGTACTACTGCTGCTTTAGCAATGTTAAATGATGCAGTAAAAAAAGGCGGAGTTATGGCTGCATCTAGAGTTGGAGGCCTTAGTGGTGCATTTATTCCTGTAAGTGAAGATGCTGGAATGATTGATGCAGTATTAGAGGGTGCCTTAAACTTAGAAAAGTTAGAAGCTATGACTTGTGTATGTTCTGTGGGTCTTGATATGATTGCAATTCCTGGAGATACCTCAGCTGAAACTATTTCTGCCATTATCGCAGATGAAGCTGCCATAGGAGTTATAAACAATAAAACTACAGCTGTTAGAATAATTCCTGCTCCTGGGAAAGTAGTAGGTGATATGGTGGAATTCGGTGGACTTTTAGGTAGAGCTCCTGTTATGCAGGTAAGCAAATTCAGCAGCAGTGACTTCATTAAAAGAGGAGGCCAAATTCCGGCTCCAATCCATAGTTTTAAAAATTAGTATATAAAAATTAATGATAAATATGATTACCTTAGGTTGTTAACAATATATTTTGTTAGCAGCCTTTTTATATATAAAAATAAGGCGTTTTCTGAATAATTAGATGTTCTTTAGATGCTCATTCATTATAATTAAATTGGGGAATATTATAAAAATATTAAAGTGGACGGAGGTATATAGAAAATGGGCAGATTTAATGGGGAATATAGTTATGAAAAAAAACAGTTAATTTTTAATACAATAGAAAAAGTCATACCGCTATTTCATGATTTAATCCCTCTCGATAATACAATATCAATAACTGATAGGGAAAAGTTTATATACTCTATTCCTGGTGAGGAAATTAATCTTGGAGATATAGTAGGGAAGCCCTTTCCAAAGGGGAGTACCATACCTCAGGTTTTAAATTCAGGTAAGTCCAAAAGCGGGGAAGTACCAAAAGAAGCTTATGGTGTTCCATTTAAAACCACAGGAATACCTATAAAAAGTGATGACGGCAAAATAATTGGTACAATAAATCTTGCACTTAACTTAAGTACTCAACATACTTTATTAGAGTCAACTGAAACTATTATCTCTTCATCACAACAGCTTGCTTCTACGTCCGAAGAGATTGCAGCTTCATCGCAAATATTGTCTGAGAGTATCGCATATATACAAAGTCTTTCGAAAGGTGTTATGGATCATATTGAAAGCACCAGTAAAATATTGGATTTTGTTAATGGAGTGGCAGCAAATTGTAATCTTTTAGGCTTAAATGCAGCTATAGAGGCAGCAAGAGCTGGGGAATCAGGAAGAGGATTTGCTGTTGTAGCAAAGGAAATTCGTAAGTTAGCTGAAAGTAGTGCAAGTTCAGTAAAAGAAATTAAAGAAATACTTAATGGTATTAATAACGATATGAATAATTTATTTAATAAAATAAATGAGGCAAGCGAATCAATTCTTGTCCAAGCATCTGCCACAGAAGAAATTGCAGCTTCAGCAGAGCAGCTAACAAGTTGTGCCCAAGATATTGGAAAGGTTGCAAAAGTGATTTGAAAAAGAGCAGGCCATATGCATAAAAATATGTATATGGCCTTAAACTCAAATCTAACTAATTTTATAATAATTAGTAGTATTTTTTAGTTCCTAAAGTCTCCTGAACTTCTCTTAGAGCTTCTCCAAATCTTTGAAAATGAACTATTTCACGTTCTCTTAAAAATCTAAGAACCTTATTTACGTCTTCATTATCACTTAATGTAATTAACCATTCATAGGTAGCACGAGCCTTTTCTTCAGCTGCTAAGTCTTCATGTAAGTCTGTTACTGGATTTCCTTTTGCTTGGATATAAGTTGCAGTCCATGGGTTTCCAGTTGCATCTACGTAGAATAATGCTTTATCATGATCAGCAAAATGACCGCCTAAGCCGGCTTTTTCTAATTCTTCAACTGAAGCATTATTAACTAATTGATAAACCATTGTAGCAATAATTTCAAGATGTGCTAGTTCTTCCGTTCCAATGTCATTACATACTGCCTTAGTAGTTCCAGTAGGCATGGAATATCTTTGATTTAAATATCTTAAAGCTGCAGCTAATTCTCCATCGGGTCCGCCATATTGGGTTATTAAATACTTAGCTAATTTTACATCTTTACAATTTTTTATGTCTACAGGACATTGTAATTTTTTTTCATAAATCCACATTTCATACCCCTCCTATTCACCTGTTTCCCAAGGCCATGGTTCGTTTGCCCACTGCCAAGAAGTTTTATTCTGTGAAAATCCAAAGTTTAATAAAGGACCGTATTCCTTTTCGTATAACATTTTTAACTTCATTAATTTATCCGCATAATAATTAAAGTCATCAAAAGCCTTTTTATTGGTAGGATGGGTATCTAAATATAGATTTAATTCTAATGTAACAAATTCTACTTCTCTAATTTTATCGAGCAAGTCTTTTCTGCTCATGCAATCGGACATTGTAGTTCCTCCTATTAAAATTACTAACTATATAATTATGATATAAAATTGATTGTTGCTTTAATTTTAGCATTTATTATCTTTATCAAAGTAAGGATCATAAAGGTCTGCAAATATTGTTCCCATACGTAATGCTTTTTTTAGAGATACTAAATTACAATAAGGTTGATCAGGAACATATGCCTGACCTAGTTTTGTACATTTAACGTTAATATTTGCACAAGCTGTACGGGATTGTTCAAATCTAGCTTTTTTTGGTTTGCATTTTCCACCACGCATATCTATAGGAGATTGCACGGGCATTACTTCCTCATTTTCATAAGTCTCATCAACGTCATCAAAGATTTCCATTGACATTGGATCAGGGTCTAAATAGTACATTATGAATTTCACTCCTTATATATTAACTACACTAGTATCTTATTCAAAACAGGAAAAAAGTGTGTAATATTTTATGCGAATAAATTCACAAATATGTCATCACACATTAAACTTTTTTTCATATAATATTTTGAAATAAATATAGGAGAAAGTTTCTGTTATGATGTGGAGTGAAGCATACTTAATTAATTTCTTTAAAGAATTTTTACCACCTCAGTCAAAGCTTTTATTTTTAAAGTTACCTTATAAGAGACCGGCAATTATTGGAGCAGATTTAGATGGGGATGGAAGAAAAGAATTAGTTGGTGCTTATAACCTAGATGGACAAAACAATATTATTGTGCTAAAGAACTACTCTGGAAAGTGGAGAGTACTTTCAAATATTAAAGGAAAAGGATTTGATATAAATTATCTTAATGCTCTCCCAATTACAAATAGTAAAGTTAATAACTTAATTATAGGATGGCAATTTGGAGCAGTATGGGCAATGTTAGATATTTTAACATGGACGGAGCAAGGGTTTAAATATGCAGTTACGGACTTGGAGTATAGTAAGATTGAAATAGAAGATATATCAAGTAAAAAGGGAAAAGACGGAAAGTATGAAATAGTAGTTTGGATTCACGATACAGGAGAAGCATATAAAATTGAAGTTTATAGATGGGAAAATCGGAAATTAGTTTCTGCACCAGATCTATATCCTTATTATTTTAAGAAGGTAGTTACATTTTATAAGGAAAGGGTAAAGGAAATGCCCAAAGCAAGTTTCTATTGGTACTACTTGGCAGATGCTCAAATAAAAGCTGGAGAGCCAAAAGAGGCATTGAAATCTATTGATGCAGCTATGAAACTTCAATATCAATATCCATCTAAAGAAGAATTATTTAGGTTAAGAGAAAAGGCATTATTAATGACAAGGAATAGAGTTTCAAAGTTATATCCTATATCTATTAAAGCTTTGAATGGAGTAAAGTGGGGGTATATAGATAATAAAGGTGATGTTGTAATTAGACCCCAATATGACTATGCTCAAGACTTCGAAGGTAATGGTCTTGCCGTGGTAGAAGTTAGAGGTAAATCTGGAGTTATAAATGAGTCTAATAATTTTATCGTAGAACCAAAGTATGAAACAATTACTGGATTTTCTGAAGGGCTTGCACAGGTGGTTGACAATGGAGTATTTAAGGTAATAGATGAAAAGGGCAAAGTACTAACTCCTAAGGGATATAGTTATATAGGAAGTTACAATGAAGGAAGGGCCATATTTTATGATATAAACTCAGAAGGTAAGTTACTCTACGGATATCTAGATACGAGAGGACAAGAAGTGATACCACTTAAATATGAATCAGCTAGTGATTTTAAAGAAGGCAAAGCAGTAGTTAAAATTAGAGATAATCAATATGCTATGATTGACCTTAATGGCAATATACTTAAAATTTATAATTATGACTTTGTAGGAGATTTTGGGGATGGACTTTTAGCCTTTAAAGAAAATACAGCAGGTGATTTTGGATTTATTAATGAGAGCGGAGAAGTTGTTATAGTACCTAAGTATTCAGGAGTTCAAGCTTTTGAGGAAGGAAGAGCTGTGGTGAATACTTCTGAAGATTTTAAGAATAAATATGGACTTATAGATAAAAAAGGAAATTTTATAATAAATCCAGAGTATAATGATGTAAACTTGCTAGGGGAAGGAATGGTGGCCGTAGGAAAGGCCATAGACCCAGAAAAGCCTTATATAGGTTCAAAATATGCAATTGCAGATATTAATGGAAAATTCCTTACAGAATTTATATATATCAGTATTTCAGATTATAAAGATGGGTTAGCTTCAGCAAGTGATGATAAAAATACATTTTTCATTGATAAAACTGGAAATAAGGTAAAAAGTCTACCTGTATTAAGTGGTGGCGGAACGGTATCTATGGATGAGGATTTAATAAAGGCAAATATAGATTATAGAGTATCTTATTTAGACAAAACAGGGAAAGTAATATGGAGACAAAACACAATAATTTCTTTAAGTAATAAATATAAAATTATAGAAGAAAAATTTAAGCCTAATATAAATTACTTAGTGTATTATCCACAAGTACAGGGCATGGATGACAAGAATATAGAGAAAGAAGTAAATAAGAGGTTAAAGGGATTGTCTCAAGTTAAGGATATAGGCAGCGATGCTAAGCTTGATTATAACTATACAGGGGATTTTTTGGTAGAATTTTTCAAAAAGAGTTTAACTGTTTTAGAGCTTAATGATTATCAGTATTATTTTGGAGCAGCCCATGGAATGCCTACAAAAAATTACCCCCACATAAATCTAGTAAGTGGAAGATTTTATGAACTGAAGGATTTATTTAAAGCTAATAGTAATTATGTAAAGATTATTAGTGATATTATAGGAAACCAAATAAAAAATGATGAGAAGTATTCGTATTTATTCCCAGATGCTTATAAGGGGATAACACCAAATCAGCCATTTTATGTGGATGAAAACAATTTATATATTTACTTTGTTCCTTATGAAATAGCTCCCTTTGCAGCAGGATTTCCTACTTTTAAAATACCATTTAATCAGATTATGAATATAATTGATACTCAAGGAGAATTTTGGGAAAGTTTTCATTAGGGAATAGTATATGGTTCTAGTACTTGTCGGGTTGTTGGGACCTGGCAAGTAACTTGAAATTTTAAAAAAGAGGCTTTAGAATTATTATTAGAAATTAGTTAATATAAATACATAAGGAGATATCGAAATGAACTGGATCATAAAAAAGTTTGATGAACTTACTCCCAATGAGCTTTATAAAATTTTGCAGGAAAGGATAAATGTTTTTGTAGTAGAGCAAAACTGCCCTTATGAAGAGTGTGATGATAAGGACTTAAAAGCACTACATCTATATTTGGAGGAAAATGGACATATAGCAGCTTACTGTAGACTTTTATACCCAGGGGTGTCTTATAATGAAGCTGCTATAGGAAGAGTACTTATAAATGATAAATATAGAAGAAAGGGCCTTGCTACAAAAATGCTTAAAAATGCTATTGAAATAATTGAAGAAGAAATGGGGGGGAAATGCATAAAACTTTCAGCTCAGGTATATGCTAAAGGATTATATGAGGAAGTTGGATTTAAGGAGTGTTCAGAAATCTATAGCGAAGATGGCATTCCTCATGTGGAAATGATTTATGAATTCAATTAATTACAAAAGTATGTTATCTTGACAATTTTTATTTTTTGTGAAATAATGGTTACAAATAGATATCAGTACCTTTAATTCGGTCCAGAGAGACTGACAAGGTTAGCGGAATGTATTATAAATAAAGTTATATTAATAATTTAATATGTTTTTAAATTATTAATAAGTTAAGTAATTTATAACGCATAAAATTAAGCTTCCTTTCAGGTTTCTGAAAGGAAGCTTTTGTGTTTTATAATTACTCTTTCCTTAATGGTGCTGATATGAAAATTAAGGAGGGTTTTTTATGAGTAATAAAAATTATGATAAGGATTTTTCACTTCAAGAGGTATCAAATGAAAGTAAAAAGGGGTTTTGGTCCATGTTTGCAGTAATGTTGGGCTTTACATTCTTCTCAGCTAGCATGTGGACAGGAGGATCTCTTGGAATAGGACTAGGATTTAAGGATTTTTTAATAACAGTGTTATTTGGTAACTTAATTTTAGGAGTTTATACAAGTTTACTTGCATATATTGCATCAGATACAGGTCTTTCAACACACTTGCTTGCTAGATATTCCTTTGGAGAAAAGGGTTCTTATCTGGTATCATTTCTGCTTGGTATCACTCAAGTAGGGTGGTTTGGAGTAGGAGTTGCTATGTTTGCAATTCCAGTTCATAAGGTAACTGGCATAAACTTGTATTTATTAATTCTTATAGCAGGAGTAGCTATGACGTCCACAGCTTATTTAGGAATAAAAGCACTTACAGTATTAAGTATAATAGCAGTACCATCTATAGCACTACTTGGAGGATTTTCAGTAATTAAGGCAGCAGCTACTGTAGGAGGAATTCAAGGACTTATAAATATTCAGCCAAAAGAAACTCTAGCTATAGGCACGGGACTTACCATGTGCGTAGGATCTTTTATAAGTGGAGGTACTTTAACACCAGATTTTGCAAGATTTTCACAAAATAAAAAGGTAGGAGTTTTAACTACAGCAGTAGCATTTTTTATAGGAAATTCACTTATGTTCATATTTGGAGCAGTAGGAGCAATGGTTACAGGTCAATCAGATATATCAGAGGTTATGTTTTTACAAGGTCTTATAATACCAGCTATTATAATACTTGGATTTAATATATGGACAACTAATGATAATGCATTATATGCCTCAGGGCTTGGCTTTTCAAATATAACTAAAATACCTAAAAGTAAAATTGTAGTGTTTAATGGAATTATAGGAACCTTAGGTGCACTATATATTTACAATAACTTTGTAAGCTGGTTAAACTTACTGGGGATTTTAATACCCTCTATAGGCGGAATAATCATTGCAGATTACTTTATAGTTAGAAAAGGTAAATATGGAAATATTAATGAAAGTAGTTTTAATGCAGTTGATTTATCAGCAATAATCTCATGGGTGGTAGGAGTTTTAGCGGCTAAGTTTTTACCAGGGATAACTTCTATAAATGGAGTGCTTGTGGCTTTTATATGTCATGTAGTAATTAAAAAAGTTGTATATAACAAGAATGTAGAAAAGGAAAATATAAAGATAGGTGCTTAATGGAGGAATACTATGTTAATAAAAAATGCAGTATTACAAGGAAGAGAAGGATATTATGATATATTAATAAAAGATGGAATTATAAATAAAATTCATAAAAACATAGATTTAAAAGATGAAAATATAATAGATGCAAAAGGCGGCCTTGTGATGCCACCGTTCATAGAACCTCATGTGCATTTAGATGCAGCATTAACTGCTGGAGAGCCTAGATGGAATGAAAGTGGAACTTTATTTGAAGGAATTCAGTGCTGGGCAGAGAGAAAGCCGTATCTTACAGTCGAAGATGTTAAATCTAGGGCAAAGAAGGCGATTGAATGGCAAATAGCTAATGGAATTCAATATATAAGAACTCATGTAGATGTTACAGATGAAAAATTAACTGCTCTAAAGGCCTTGATTGAAGTTAGAGATGAACTAAAGGACTATGTTACTCTTCAAATAGTAGCTTTTCCTCAAGAGGGAATACTTTCTTATCCAAATGGATTTGAACTCTTAGAAGAATCCCTAAAACTAGGGGCAGATGTTATAGGTGCAATTCCTCACTTTGAGTTCACGAGAGAATATGGAGTACAGTCTATAGAGAAGATATTTGAACTTGCAATAAAATATAATAAACTTATAGATGTACATTGTGATGAAATTGATGATGAACAATCTAGGTTTTTAGAAGTGGTGGCAGCTAAAGCCTATGAGTATAATATTGGGCCTAAGGTAACTGCCAGTCATACTACAGCGATGCATTCTTATAATAATGCGTATACCTATAAATTATTTAGGCTTTTAAAGCTATCAAGCATAAATTTTGTTGCTAATCCTTTAGTTAATACTCATCTTCAAGGAAGATTTGATAGTTATCCAAAGAGAAGGGGGATAACGAGAGTAAAGGAGTTAATGGAAGCAGGACTTAATGTGTGTTTCGGACATGATGATATATTCGATCCTTGGTACCCACTTGGAACAGGAAACATGCTTCAAGTACTTCACTTAGGACTTCATGTATGCCAAGTAATGGGCTATAATGAAATAAATAATTCATTAGATTTAATAAGTAAAAACAGTGCAAGAACATTAAATATATTAGATGAGTATGGAATTGAGGAAGGAAAACCGGGCAATCTTATAATACTTCCAGTAGAAAATGGTTACGAAGCAGTTAGAAGACAAGTATCAGTTCTTTATTCAATAAGAGGCGGAAAAATAATTTCTAAAACTGTTCCAAATGAGACAATAGTATATATTAATGATAAAGAAAAAATTATAGACTTTAGTAAAAGTGAATAACGCCTTTAGGGGTAGGAATTAAGGTGCTAGGATGCATGAAATTCAGAAAGCTTTCATAGTAAGGTTTCATTCAATCCTAGTACCTTGTATTAGTATACAAAATACTTTATTCCAAAATTTTAAGTTACTAGAGATTAGGGACTGTCAACCATTCAAGCGACACCGAACTTTTAAAAAACTCAAAGTTTGATCATATCCATTTTTAATTAGTGGGGCTATATATTTATTTATCTTTTTGAAGTCGCTAGCTTTTATTTTAGCTCCATAATCAATGATTAAAATTCTTAATCTATCCTTGTTTCTTACAAAGTTTTCTGAGTCTACGTTTATTGGCGCATCAATCACATCCCTTAAAAAGGATATTATACCTGTCTTGCCTTGAGAGGTGTAACTATCTAGGTCTTTAATTTTAATTCCTATGGTAGGATAATCAGCATTATCTGAGTCGAAAATCCATATTGGAAAGTTACTAAGTAAGCCTCCATCTACAATATAGCTTGTAAAGTTGGAATATTCCAGTTTCCCAGGAGTAAAATAAAATGGAATGGAACAGCTCATGCGTATAGCTTTAGCAATGCTAAACTCTAAAGGATCGAGCCCATATTCAGGCAGGTCATCCGGAATTATTATCATTTTTCTTTTAGTTATATCTGCAACTATTATTTTTAAAGTGCTTTTACCATTTACGATAACGTCTTTGAACTTCGTTATACCTTTCTTTGTAAGTAAGGTATCCATCCATTGTTCGATTATGGAACCATCATATTTTCCGTTATTCACTAGTAGTGAGATAAAGTTGCCTACAATAGGTATCTTTCCTACTTTGGTATTTTTATTAAACAACTTAAAATCTGTATTATAAATTATGTCTTCTAACTCTTTAGAAGTGTATCCAGCTATAATTAGAGCAGAAATTATAGCTCCAGCGGAACTACCTGCACATCGCTTAATTTTATAATTATTCTCCTCTAATGCTTTAAGCACTCCAACATAACTTATAGCCTTAACTCCTCCACCTTCAAAAACTAGGTCTATATTCATAATTCCTCCTGAAAGGGTGTTACATTAATTTAATATATATTATGAAGTTGTAAACAAAGTGGGGATAATAATATGCACAATTTATAATAATTAAGTGAGAACTCTTTCATAGTAATTTAAATAATATGAAATATAGATATAATAAAGGGAGTAAAAATATATGGGAGAAAAGAAATGTATTAATCCCAATCAATTACTCATATGGGCCTCATTTATAAGTATAATAATTGCTGAAAATTTAACTTCTTTTGAACAACAACTTGTAGGAAGTATTTTATCGCTTATAGGTGAAAATATTTTATTTATACAAGAATTAAATGAAGAAGCTGAAGAAAGTAATGAAGAAACTGATGGGGAAGGGTCTAATAACTATGATAATATTAAAGAGTTACAAAGGCAAATAGATGAACTAAAGGAATATATTAAGTGTTTAGAGAGAAGATTTGATGAATGATAGTATATATTATATTAAAGCAAGTAAAAAAATTAATACCTTAATTTAAGTGCTGTTATCTTAAATTAAGGCATTAATATTATTAATTAAAAATCATTAAAAGCTTATAAATATATTTGAAATTTTTTAGGGATTGATGAATTTATATATACTTGTAAATAGAAATAGGTGTATAATATAACTTTGTGCGAATATAAGTTATATAGATAGATTGAGTATGTGTATTATAGTATAATTATGTAGTAGAGATGGGGGGAGTCTTAATGAATACGGTTATAGTGATTGATTCCTGTAGCGATTTGCCAAGAGATTTCGTTGAAAAAAATAATATACCATCACTTGGAATAAACGTTATGCTTAATGGAAGAGAATTTGTCGATGATTTCGGGAAAACCGTAACATATAAAGAATTTTATGATGCAGTAAGGGAAGGTGAAATGCCAACTACTGCTCAAGTAAACTCAGAAACATATAAAGAGGAGTTTTTAAAGCATGTTAAGGAAAATAAATCAATAATTTATTTGGCCTTTTCTTCAGGTTTAAGTGGAAGTATAAATAGTGCTAATATAGCTAAAGATGAAATATTAGAGGAATATAAAAATGCGGATATAACTATAATTGACACTAAAAGTGCATCTTTGGGTGAAGGATTAATAGTTTATTATGCTTATGATATGCTTAAAAAGGGATGTTCTAAAGAGGAAATAGTAAATTGGGTAGAAAAAAATAAGTTAAAGGTAAATCATTGGGTTATTGCAGATGACTTAAATCATTTAAAAAGAGGAGGTCGTATATCAGGAACTCAAGCGGTAGTTGGGACCTTACTGAATATAAAGCCTGTAATTAACGTAGATGATGAAGGCAGGCTTATACCTGTAGCTAAAGTAAAGGGAAGGAAAAAGGCTCTTAGAACACTAGTTGATAAGTTTAGAGAAAGGGTTGTTAATCCAGAGGAACAAGTGATTTTTATAAGTCATAGTGATTGTGCTTCAGATGCTGAATTAGTAAAAAGTATGATACTTGAAGAATTTAAAGTAAAAGATTTTATAATAAATCAAATTGGCCCGGGAATAGGATCGCATACAGGCACAGGAACTGTTACATTATTTTTCATAGGTGATAGTAGGTAGCGAATTATATTCATATAGAATAATAGTCCTTCATATAATGATTAGTGGATAATTATATGGAGGATTTTTATGTTTGATGTAAAAATGGAAATAGAATTTTGGACTGGGATAATGAGAGATCATGCGCTTTTTCAGTATAATGCTCTATCGCCTAAAGAAGTGGAGGCTATTAAAAGTACAGAGTATTTTATGAAGTCCTTTGATGAGCTAAATAAAGAAGCAAAGGAGTTACAAGATAATTATAAGGGTAAGAGGCTAGAAAAGGTACTATCTGATAATATGAAGGTACTTAAACAATTTATAAGATTTAAGACAGATTTACTTACTAAGCTTTTAAAATGTGATATTGGACTAAATTTAACACCATCCTTTTTAAATCATATGATAAATGAAGCTATGGAGTATTATAAAGTTTTATATATAATAAAAGATAATACAAGCTTTGATAAGACTTTAGAAAATTTACGTCTTCATAAGATATGGCTTGCAGATGCATCTGGACATGCAAGTGCTGTAGCTTGTGACTTAGATGCAGTAGAAGTGGAATTTACTAAAAAGGCAAGAAAATTTGCAAAGAAGTTTGATGGACTGTTTAAAAAGGCTTTTGAAATGTATAAGATGTATGAAAGAACTAAACTAAGTGATGGTACAGTAGCTTATTTCAATATAGAGGTAGAAAAAACTTTAACTGACTTTGTGGAGTTTTTAGATAAAGTTAAGGATTTAAGACAGTGCTGCAGCATAATGGGCGCATTACCACCCATAATTCCAGATCACATGATACGTGAGGAAAATTACTATTTGTATAGAGTGAAAATGTTGTGTAATGACGATGCTAATAATAAGAAGTAATTAATATCCAGTGACCACTAGCTAGTAACCAGTTACCAATACA
>NZ_JMFY01000010.1:0-23178 GCF_000765165.1 Clostridium sp. HMP27
TCCACGGAGCCATTTTTATTTATAATTAAATATATGATTGATAATATTAGTCTAAGATTACATTATATTTTGTAATTTTAGGCTTTTTTTATCTTTTAAGATACAAATAATATAATAATACTAATATATTTTAAATTTGTTGCATAATAATATCAAGTATGGAAAAAAATATAATATCAAATATTTTGAAAATTATATTTTTTCTAAAGGATTTTTTATTCTTTGATAGAATATATAAAACAAAGACAAAAAGTATGTTAGGGGGCATTGCTTATGAAAGAGTATAAAACAAGAAACTTGAGAAACTTAGGTATTATAGGGCACAGTGGTTCAGGTAAGACAACTCTTGCAGATGCAATATTATATCGTACCAAATCTGTAGATAGATTTGGAAAAGTAGATGAGGAAAGTAGCATATTTGATTATGATACGGAAGAAAGAAAAAGGAGAATATCAATTTCTACTGCAGTAGCTAATTGTGAGTGGGATGATATAAAAATCAACTTAGTAGATATGCCAGGATACTTTGACTTTGTAGGAGAAATGATAGAAGGTTTGAGAGCTATAGATGTAGCACTTATAGTGCTTTCAGGATCATCTGGAGTTCAAGTAGGAACAGAAAAAGCATGGGAATATGTAAATGAGCATAATCTTTCTAGAGCATTTTATATAAATAAGTTAGATAGAGAAAATAGCAATTTCCAAAAATGTTTATTAGAGTTAAAGGATAGGTTTGGTATATCAGTGGTTCCAATTCAGTATCCAATAGGAGAAGAGAGTGGATTTCAAGGAGTTGTGAATGTTATTTCCAATAAAGCTATGATATATAACCCTAAAAAAGATGATATAGAAGAAGCAGATGTGCCACCTGAATTATATGACAAGGTTAAAGAATGTAAAAACATGATAATGGAGGCAGTTGCAGAAACAAATGAGGAACTTTTAGATAAGTATTTTAGTGAAGGTGAACTAAGCGAAGAAGAAATATTTAGAGGATTAATAAATGGATGTGCTAGTGGTGAAATAGCTCCTGTTATGTGTGGATCTGCTTTAACTGGAAAAGGTGTAAAGACATTAATTGATGATATAATAGAGTGTTTCCCATGTCCAGAAGACATATCAGCTATAAAGGCTAAAAGTGTAAAAGATAATAAGGAAATAGAGGTAAAGATTTCTGAAGATGGACCATTTTCAGCTTTTATATTTAAAACTATTGCAGATCCATTCATAGGAAAGTTATCAATGTTTAGAGTTATTACAGGTAAAGCAAGTCCAGATATTATGGCGTACAATAGTAATAAAGATAAACAAGAAAAGTTAGGCGCACTGTATTTTATGAAAGGGAAGCAGCAAGTTAACACTGATAGTATAATAGCTGGAGATATAGGAGCAGTTGCAAAACTTCAATATACTAGCACAGGAGATACGTTATGTGATAGTAATTGTCGAATAATATTTGAAGAGATAAAATTCCCACACCCTTCAATGGCTATGTCTGTAATTCCTAAATCTAAGAATGATGAAGATAAGATCTCTAGTGGCTTGAACAGGCTATTAGAAGAAGATCCTACATTTAATATTTCAAGAGATTTGGAGTATGCAGAAACAATAATCTCAGGAACAGGAGAAACTCACCTAGAAGTTATAGCAAATAAATTAAAAAATAAGTTTGGGGTTGAGGTAACTCTTGAAACGCCTAAAGTTGCCTACAGGGAAACTATAAGAAAAATCTCTGATGTACAAGGAAAGCATAAAAAGCAATCCGGTGGCCACGGGCAGTATGGAGATGTGAAGGTAAAATTTGAACCAAGATCTGATGGAGATGAACTAGAATTTGTAGATCAAGTTGTAGGCGGGGTAGTACCAAGGCAGTATATACCAGCAGTAGAAAAAGGACTTAGAGAATGCATACAGCATGGTGTATTAGCTGGATATCCTATGATAAGACTTAAAGCTACTTTGCATGATGGTTCTTACCATCCAGTAGATTCATCAGAAATGGCATTTAAAATGGCAGCATCTTTAGCATATAAAAAGGGTATTCAAGATGCTGAGCCAGTACTACTAGAACCTGTAATGCATGTAGAAATATTAATACCTGACGAATATATGGGAGATATAATAGGAGATTTAAATAAAAAGAGAGGTAGAGTTCTTGGTATGGAACAGTCGGGTAAAAACCAAAAGGTTATAGCAGAAGTTCCACAAGCTGAGATGTTTAAATATGCAACTGATTTAAGATCACTAACTCAAGCAAAAGGAAGCTTTATTATGAGGTTTGAAAGGTATGATGAAGTTCCTCATTTAGAAGCACTTAAAATAATTGAAGAGAGAAAAAAGGAAAAGGAAGCTTTATAAAATGCAAATTGAAATCCGGTATATATTATATACCGGATTTTTTATTAATAATTTTCGCAAAATACTTCGAAGTAATCTTTTGGATGATTACATGAAGGACATACATTAGGAGCTTCTATGCCTTCATGGATATATCCACAATTATTACATTTCCATAAAACAATTTCATCTTTTTTAAATACTGTATCATTCTCTATATTATTAAGCAATTTTTTAAATCTCGCTTCATGTCTTTCTTCAACCTTACTAATATTTTTGAAGCTTAAAGCTATTTCCTTAAATCCTTCTTCTTCTGCAATTCTAGCAAATTCAGGATATGCTTTAGAATGTTCTTCATGCTCACCGGCAACAGCATAGCTTAGATTTTCTTTTGTAGTACCAAGTCCTACAGGATAATCCGCAGTAATAGTTACAGCTTCGCCTTTTAAATCTTTATTTAAATGTTTAAAGAACACTTTTGCATGTTCTTTTTCATTTTCAGCAGTTTCCATAAATATATTGGAAATTTGAACATAGCCTTCCTTTTTAGCTGTAGATGCATAGTATGTATATCTGGTTCTAGCTTGTGATTCACCAGCGAAAGCCTTTAATAAATTCTCAGCAGTTTTAGTTCCTTTTAATGATTTTTCCATATATTACCCTCCTCAAATTTTGATATAATAAATATTGTTAGGAAAATTATAACACTAATTTGTAAAAAAAATAAGTGAAATTTCAGTAAATTATATAAGAATTCATCCTTATTAAAATATATTGGTATATTTTCAATTTTGTTTACAAAAGCTAACTAAGAGGAAAAGAGGAAGGGAGTTATTTTATGTCAGATTTTAGGTTAGATATAAGGGATAGGATAATATTGGAGGATTATAGTGTGTTGTATGATTACATGGATATTCCATCAGAAAATGATAGACTTACTATAAATATAAAAAATAATGAAAGCGAAGATATAGATTTACTATGCAAAATTTTATTGGATAAAGGATTTGATATAATAAATGAAAATAGAGATGATGATTGGAATTGTAATATAATAGCAAATAGAAGAAATAAATTACATTAAAGCTATGATATAATAAATATTAATTATTAAACTTGGGGGAAGGGTTATGAATAAGGAATTTGTAATAGGGATAGATTTAGGTGGAACTAAAATAAATACGGCTATAGTGGATTTTCAAGGGAATATAATTAAACAGATTAATATTCCAACATTAGCAAGTGAGGGAGAGAATGTAGTTTTAAATAGAATTATTAAAACTATAGATGAAGTTTTAAATAAATCTGAAATTAAAATTGAAAATATTAGGGCAATAGGTATAGGTGCACCAGGGCCATTGGATTCAAAGGAGGGAATAATAATTACTACACCCAATTTGCCCTTTAAAAACTTTAATATTATAAATCCAATAAAAAAAATATATAATATAAATACTTATATAGATAATGATGGGAATGTGGCAGCTATAGGAGAGCATACATTTGGAGCAGGAAAAGGTTCTAAGAATATGATATACATTACAGTAAGTACAGGTATAGGAGGAGGAGCTATATTAAATGGCAATATATATAGAGGAAATACCTGTAATGCTTTAGAGGTAGGGCATATGACATTAGATCCTAAAGGACCATTATGTAATTGTGGAAATTACGGATGTGCTGAGGTTTTAGCTTCTGGCACATCCATAGGAAGACAAGGAAGACAAGCTATAGAAAAAAAAGTGATAACTAGTTTGAGTAAGTATTCTGATATTACAGCATATGAGGTATTTAATGAAGCAAAAAATGGTGATAAGGTATGCAGTGAAATAGTTAATAAAAGTTTAAATTACTTGGGAATTTGTATAGCAAATTTAGTTAGTATCTTTGATCCAGAAGTTGTAATAATAGGGGGAGGGGTATCCAAGGCTGGCGAAGTAGTTTTTAATACTGTAAAAGATGTAGTGAAAATGAGGTGCTTTAAGATTCTTGCTGATTCTTGTGAAATACTTCCTGCAAAGTTAAGTACTAATTCAGGAGTAATAGGGGCAGCGGCACTTGCGTTAAGGGAGGAGAATATATTATGACAACCACTATATATATAACTAGGCATGGTCAAACTGAGTGGAATGTAGAGAAAAGAATGCAGGGATGGAGCGATTCTCCTCTTACGGAATTAGGAATTCAGCAGGCAAAGTGGCTTGAGGAGAGATTAAAGGATACTAAATTAGATGTCATATATTCTAGTCCTATTAATAGAGCTTTGAGCACAGCTAATATAGTGAACAGTAAGAGGAATATACCCCTTTACACAGATTCAAGACTTAGAGAAATTAATATGGGGATATGGGAAGGTTTAACTCAAGATGAAATAGAAAAACTTTATAGTAAAGAGTTATATAATTTCTGGAATGCACCTAAATTATACAAGCCATATAGTGGAGAGACATTTTTTCAGGTAAGACAGAGAACAAAAGAACTAGTAAAAGAGATTATAAGTGAAAACATTGGAAAAGATATATTAATAGTAACACATACAATTACATTAAAAGCTATAATGAGTTTTTTCCAAAATGCATTAATAGAGGATTTTTGGAGTCCTCCATTCATTCATCCTACAAGTTTAACAATAGTGAGAGCAGAAAATGAAAGATTTGAAGTACTATTAAATGCAGATAGTTCACATTTAAGAAACTTGAAAGAAGTAAAAACTATATAATAAAGGTAAGGGGTGTAAATTATAACCATGACGGAGAGATTATATTATACTGATCCATATATTCAAGAATGGAATGCTAGCATAAAAGAAGTATTTCAAGAGGATGGTAAGTTTTATGTAATTTTAGATAAAACAGCATTTTTCCCAGGGGGAGGAGGCCAGCCTGAAGATAAAGGGTTCATAGATGGGTTACAGGTAAAAAGTGTATTTGAAAGAGAAAAAGAAATAATTCATGTTTTAGAAGGGAAGCCTGATTTAGCAGAAGTAAAATGTAAGCTGGATTTTTCAAAAAGGTTTTATTATATGCAGCAGCATGCAGGGGAACATTTGTTATCAGCGGTATTATACGATATTTATGGTACTCAAAATGATGGATTTCACATGGGGGATGAGTATATAACTATTGATAATTCAATGAAAAACTTTACAGATGATATTATAAATGAAGTAGAAAAAAGGGCAAATGATTATATATATAAGGATATACCTATTATAGATTATTTTGTAGACTATGAAAAAATCTCTAATTTAAATTTAAGAAAACCATGCACCGTAGAAGAAGATATAAGAATAGTAGAAATAGAAGGAATAGATCGTATAGCGTGTTGTGGAACCCATGTAAGAAGCACAGGGCAAATAGGATTAATAAAAATAGTTAAGACTGAAAATTATAAAGGAATGACTAGGATATATTTTAAGTGTGGACAAAAAGCTTTTGAAGACTATCAACAAAAGCATAAGATTGTAGCAACTTTAAATAAAAATTATTCATCTACTGATAAGGAAATTTTAGATAAAGTAACTAATGAAAGTTTACAGGTAAAGGTACTATCCAAGCAAGTAAAAGAGCTTAAAGAAAAGTTAATGGAATTTCGTGCTGAAGATATAGTTAAGGAAGTAAATAATTTAACATTATTTAAGAACTTTAACGAAGAAACCTTTGAGGAAATTCAAATTATTAATAGATTTATTATGGCGAAAAGCCATAGTATAAATATATTAGTTTCAGAAAAAGATAAGAAAGTAATATTATCTCATGATGGAACATTTGACTTGAATTGTGGAAAAGTCTTTAAAGAAAATATAAGTAATTTTCAGGGAAGAGGTGGCGGTGGTGATAAACATTGCCAAGGTGGTTTTCTTAAAGAAGAGGATTTAAATAAGTTTAGTGAGTTTTTAAGCTATGAGATTAATAAATATATTAAATAAACTTTGATTTGTTTATTGACTAGAGTATATAAAATTCAAATTATGAGCAAATGATAGTTTTTAAGAGGAAGTGTTAATTAATTTACTATAAATGGCATAGAAATCTATAATTTTATTTATTTGAATATTGCATTTAAGTAAGTAAAATTATAATATTTAATTAAGGTCAAAGAAAGTCAAAGTCAGGGGGTGCAAACGTGGCAAGGCTATCTGATATTATCGAAGAGTTTATTAAACAATTATTGCAAGATAACGATGAAAGTGAATTGCAAATTCAACGTAATGAATTGGCTAATTATTTTAGATGTGCCCCTTCTCAAATAAATTATGTTCTTACTACCAGATTTACTACAGATAGGGGATATTATGTAGAAAGTAAAAGGGGGGGCGGAGGCTGCATAATAATTAAACATGTGGATTTTAACCATAATAAAAAGCTTATGCAGGCTGTAAATTTACAAATAGGGGACAGTATCACTTTTGACAAATCTGTAAAAATAATAAATTATTTACAAGAGAATGATTTAGTCTCTGAGAGAGAGGCTTATATCATGAAAATGGCTATTAATGATAGAAGTTTGAATTTATTACAAGAAAATAAAAATACATTTAGAGCAGAGTTATTAAAAAGTATGCTATCTGTTTTATCAGTTTAGTAAGTAATAATTTTAAATATGAATAAAGTTTTATTTTAGGAGGCAATAGTTATGATGTGTGAAGTATGTAAAAGCAATGAAGCTTATGTACACATAACTAAAATAGTTAATGGAGTAAAACAGGAGCTAAATTTATGTGAATCGTGTGCTAAGCAGTTTCAAGGGATGGCTTACCCGGGAAATATAAATGTAAACTCTCCTTTTAGCTTTCAGCAATTAATAGGATTAATAATAGAAGGGGTTAATAATTCATCTTCTTTAGATAAAAGTTCTAATATAAAATGCGAAAAATGTGGAACCACATATAAAGATTTTAAAGAAAATGGGTTTTTAGGATGTGGTGAGTGTTATAAAAATTTCAAGAGTTCCACCATTCCTGTAATAAAAAGAGTACAAGGAAGTATAGAGCATAAAGGCAAAATTCCGTGCAAACAAGGCAAAGAAATAATAAACAAAAGAAGAATGCTTGAATTAAAGGAAGAACTTAAAAAAACTATAGAATCCGAGGAATATGAAAAGGCAGCAGAAATTAGAGATCTAATAAGAGAGATGGAAAAGGAAGGGTAGGGATTAGGATGCAAAATTGGATACATTCATCCTATAATGAAGATGGCATAATTTTAAGCAGTAGAATAAGACTAGCAAGAAACTTAAAGGATAAATCCTTTCCACATAAATTATCTGAAGAACAGAGTCGAGAAATTGTAAAAGAAGTTGAAGAAGTATTTTATGATAATGTTAATAAGGATGATTTTAATACCAGATATCTTTGGCAAACTAATTTTGTAGATGATGGAATCTATTTAGAAAAACATTTCATAAGTGATAGATTGATTTCTAATAAAAATAAAGCTGCTTTTATAATAAATGATGAAGAAACCATAAGTGTTATGATAAATGAGGAAGATCATTTAAGAATACAATGTATTACATCTGGCTATAATCTAGATGAAGCATATAAGGCTGCAAATGATCTAGATGATAAATTAGAGGGAAAGTTGCAGTACGCCTATGATGAAGAATTGGGATATTTAACAGCATGTCCCACTAATGTAGGCACAGCACTAAGAGCTTCGGTTATGATTCATTTGCCGGCACTTACTATGAATAACGAAGTTTCTAAAATTTTTAATGCATTAAATCAAGTTGGAATTACGGTTAGAGGATTATATGGTGAAGGATCTAAGGCTCAAGGTAATTTATATCAAGTTTCCAATCAGGTAACTTTAGGATTAACAGAACAAGAAATAATAAACAATCTGAAGCTAGTTGTAAATCAATTAATAAGCGAAGAAAAGCGTGCTAGGGAGATGCTTTTAAATACTCATTTAACTCAACTAGAAGATAAAATATATAGATCCTTAGGAATTCTAAAATTTTCAAGGATTTTAAATGGCGATGAGTGCTTAAAATTACTTTCCTATGTAAGACTTGGATTAGAAATGGGCATAATTAAGGATGTAAATAAGAATACATTAAATGAATTGCTTTTAATTTCACAGCGATATATGATTGATAAAATAGCTTCAAAGGAATTAAGTTATTCTGAAAGAGATATACTTAGGGCGAAAATTGTAAGAGATAAGTTAAAATAATTTTAAATGGTGGTGAATTATTATGATGTTTGGAAGATTTACTGAAAGAGCTCAAAAAGTGCTTATGTATGCTCAGGAAGAGGCAAAAAACTTACAACATGGTTATGTAGGAACGGAGCATATATTGTTAGGTATTTTAAGGGAAGATAGTATGTCACAAAATTTATTAAATAATATGAATGTGACTTTAAATGATGTAAAAGAACTCATTGAAGAATATGAGGGAAAGGGAGATATAGATATATACAGAAATGAGATACCACTTACTCCTCGTACAAAAAGATTATTAGAATTAAGTTTATTAGAAGCTAGAAACTTAAATCATAACTTCATATGTCCAGAGCATATTTTACTAGCGCTTATTAAAGAATCAGAAGGTGTTGCATTTACAATATTAAATAATTTGGGAGTAGATTTTGAGAAGTTAAGAAAAGAACTTTTGGAAAACTTATCTGGAGAGCAATCATCTAATACAGTTAATTCAGCTAAGAGAACTAACGAAGATACTCCAAGCTTAAATCAGTTTGGTAGGGATCTTACTGAAATGGCTAGGGAGGGTAAATTAGATCCTGTTATAGGAAGAGATAAGGAAACTCAAAGAGTTCTTGAGATACTTTGTAGAAGAACTAAAAATAATCCTTGTTTAATAGGAGATCCAGGGGTAGGTAAAACAGCTATAGCAGAAGGGTTATCTCAAAAGATAGTTTCAGGAAATATTCCTGAAATTTTAAAGGATAAAAGAGTTGTTACGTTAGATTTATCATCAATGATAGCAGGGGCAAAATATAGAGGTGAATTTGAAGATAGGCTAAAAAAAATAATGGAAGAAATAAGACGAGTGGGAAATGTAATACTATTTATTGATGAAATACACACTATAGTAGGAGCCGGTGCAGCAGAGGGCGCAATTGATGCATCAAATATATTAAAGCCTGCATTAGCTAGAGGAGAAATACAATGCATAGGAGCAACTACTATAGAGGAATATAGGAAGTATATAGAAAAGGATGCTGCATTAGAAAGAAGATTTCAACCTATTACGGTAGGAGAACCATCTAAAGAGGAAGCAATACTTATATTAAAAGGATTAAGAGATAAGTATGAAGCTCATCATAGAGTAAAAATAACAGATGATGCAATACTCGCTGCAGTTAATTTATCAGATAGATATATAACTGATAGATTTTTACCAGATAAAGCTATTGATCTTATTGATGAAGCTGCATCAAAGGTTAGAATTGAAAATATGGTAGCTCCTCCAGATGTGAAAAAGATGGAAGAAGAGCTTGAAACCATAACTCAAGAAAAAGAGGATGCTATAAGGGTACAGGATTTTGAAAAGGCTGCTCAGCTAAGAGATAGGGAAAAAGAAATTAAAGAAAAGCTTGATAATATAAAAACAGATTGGAAGACACAAAAACAGGCATCTACGCTAACAGTAGGAGAGGATCAAATAGCAGCTGTAGTTGCAAAATGGACTAATATACCTGCTGAAAGACTAACACAAAAGGAATCTGAAAAACTATTAAAGCTAGAAGAAATATTGCACAATAGGGTAATAGGGCAGAGCGAGGCCGTTAAATCTGTGGCAAGAGCAGTAAGAAGAGCTAGGGTAGGACTAAAGGATCCGAAAAGGCCTATAGGTTCATTTATATTTTTAGGACCTACTGGGGTAGGTAAAACAGAGCTTTCTAAGGCACTAGCTGAGTCTATTTTCGGAGATGAAAATAGCATGATAAGGATTGATATGTCTGAATATATGGAGAAGCATACAGTATCTAGACTAGTAGGATCTCCTCCAGGATATGTAGGATATGATGAGGGAGGACAGTTAACTGAAAAGGTTAGAAGAAATCCCTATTCTGTAGTTTTATTTGATGAAATAGAAAAGGCACATCCTGAGGTGTTTAATATATTACTACAGATATTAGAAGATGGAAGATTAACTGATGGTAAAGGTAAAACAGTAGATTTTAAAAATACGCTTATAATTATGACTTCTAACGTAGGTGCATCCACTATTAAAAGGCAAAAATCATTAGGATTCTCTGTGGCTTCCAATGAAAGTGAAGATCAATATGAAAAAATGAAGGAAAATGTTATGGAAGAATTAAGAAGATCCTTCAGGCCTGAATTTTTAAATAGAATAGATGATATAATTGTATTTCATCAATTAGAACAGGAAGATTTACAAAAAATAGTAGGATTGATGCTTAGAACTGTAAGCGAAAGATTAAGTGAACAAGGTATAAATATAAAATTTGATAGAGAAGCAGAATTGCTTCTAGCTAAAGAAGGGTTTGATCAAGTATATGGTGCAAGACCTCTTAGAAGAGCAATAACTAAAACCGTAGAAGACAAACTTTCAGAAGAAATATTAAGAGGAAACATTAAGAAGAATGAAGATATACTTGTTACAGTAAAAGATGATAAACTAGATTTTGTAAAACAATAATAGCAATAAACAAGGAAGTTTTATGAATAATAAAACTTCCTTGTTTATTATTAACAAAACTTTGTAATAATATTGTATAATAGTTATTTGTACAGAATATTGGGAGTTGATTATATGGCAAAAGTAAAAGCCGTGTTTGTATGTCAAAAATGTGGATATGAATCTCCTAAATGGTTAGGGAAATGCCCTGACTGTGATAGTTGGAATAGTATGATTGAGGAGGTAAAGACTTCAGTAAGTAAGACAGCTTCAATAGGACTTACAAGTGAAAAGAAAACTAATCCACAAAGCATATTAGATATTAAGTCTATTCAGTATGAGAGAATGAATACTGGAATTAATGAACTTAACCGTGTATTGGGTGGAGGAATAGTTAAAGGTTCTCTCACATTAATATCTGGAGATCCTGGGATAGGAAAATCTACTTTGCTTTTGCAGGCTGCAAATGAAATATCTAATAGATATGGCAAGGTTTTATATATATCTGGGGAGGAATCAGAAGAGCAGATTAAGATGAGAGGAGAGAGACTTGATACATTATCAAAAGAATTATATGTGGTGTCTGAAACAAATGTGGAAACAATTAAGAATCATATAGAAAATATATCTCCTATTTTTATAATTATAGATTCTATTCAAACTTTATTTAATCCACAAATTACTTCAGCACCTGGAACAGTATCTCAAGTAAAGGAAAGTTCAAACGAAATAATGCGTATAGGGAAAACTAAAAATGTTCCATTTTTTATAGTGGCTCATGTGACTAAGCAAGGAGCTTTAGCAGGACCAAAGGTACTAGAACATATGGTAGATACTGTATTAAGTTTTGAGGGAGAAAGGACTCAAGAATTTAGGATACTTAGAACAATGAAAAATAGATTTGGAACCACTAGTGAAATCGGAGTTTTTGAGATGAAGGAAGAAGGATTAGCGGAAATTTCGAATCCATCTGAGGCATTTTTAGAGGATATTCAGTTTCAAAAGGAAGGTTCAGTAGTGATAGGTATTATGGAAGGAACCAGGCCTATTTTAGTAGAAGTTCAGGCACTAGTAAGTGAAACCAAAGCATATATGCCTAGAAGAACTGCGGTAGGAGTAGATAATACGAGACTTAATCTTATTTTAGCTGTTTTGGAGAAAAAGTTAAAGATTCCATTTTATACATCTGATGTATATGTAAATGTTGTTGGAGGATTAAATATTGAGGGCACGTTTGCTGATCTAGGAATTGCCCTGGCACTAATTTCTAGTGCCAAGAATAATGCTGTAAATTTAGAAAAACTTGCAGTTATTGGAGAAATTGGATTAACTGGTGAAGTAAGACCTGTTTCATTTTCAGAAAGAATAATAAATGAAGCTTTTAAAATGGGGTTTACTAATTTTATAGTTCCATTACGTAACAAGGGTAAGGTAAATATCGAAGGGATTAACGTAATAGGGGTTTCTACATTAAAAGAAGTGATAAGTAAAGTATTTTAAAACATAGGGTGTGAGTAAAGTGAGATTTGAAAAAGATAAGGAACTTATGAGTATTTTAAAAATAATGGCTCCAGGTACTTTTCTAAGAGAAGGATTAGAAAATATTTTAAGAGCAAAAACAGGCGGATTAATAGTGCTAGGAGATAACGAACAGATTTTGGGGTTAGTAGATGGAGGATTTACCATTAGCTCAGAATATAGTCCCTCCTATGTATATGAACTAGCAAAAATGGACGGAGCAATAGTTATAAGCACTGATTTAAAAAAAATTATTAAGGCAAATGCTCAATTAATGCCAGATTCTAATATACCAACCTTTGAAACAGGAACTAGACATAGAACAGCGGACAGAATGGCTAAGCAAACAGGAAGTATTGTTATAGCTATTTCTCAGAGAAGAAACATAATCACTGTTTATAAAGGAAGTATAAAATATGTGCTAAGAGATAGCAGTGTAATCTTAGGTAGAGCTAATCAAGCACTACAAACCTTAGAGAAGTATGTATCTGTATTAGATAGAGTGGTAAATAATTTAAATACCTTGGAATTTCAAGATTTAGTGACATTATTTGATGTGATGACAGCTATACAAAGAATGGAAATGGTAATGAGGATAGTAATTGAAATTGAAAGATATATTTGTGAATTAGGTAATGAAGGTAGATTGATTTCTATGCAGCTTAATGAATTAATTAAGTCTGTAGAGCAAGATGAAATATTCCTTATAAGAGACTATTGTGAAAGTTATATGGATTATACGGAAGTATATAAGCAAGTTCAAAATATGTCATCTGAAGATTTACTTAATTTAGATATTATATCAAAGTTCTTAGGATATGTAGGAGTTCCTTTAGTAGATACACTTATATCTCCAAGAGGATATAGAATGCTTAATAAGATTCCTAGAATACCAGCTAATGTAATAGAAAATTTGGTGAAGAATTTCCAAGAACTTAAAGCAGTAATGGAAGCTTCTTATGATCAATTAGATAAGGTGGAAGGAATAGGAGAGGCTAGAGCAAAGGCCATAAAAAATGGACTTAGAAGATTAAGAGAACAGATTATGATAGATAGACAGATTCCTTATAGATAGTTAGCAAAAAGTAAGTAAATATCCTTTACTTAGGATACTTACTTACTTCTTTATCTTAATGAATATTTACCTAACGTACCTATTTTATTATGTTCTTTTAATAAAATATCATATAAATTTAAGTCTAATATGTTACATAATGAAGTTAAATAAAATAGGTTATTTCCTATTTCACGCTCGATTATATCTCTACAATTATCACATAAGGCACCTTCTAAATGAGTTTTTAAAAGATGACTCATATCCTCAATATCAGTATTATCATTTGGAAGTTCCTGTTTTTTTCCGCAAATTTCTATGCATCCGCAATTAGTAACAGATTTTGCTACAGCTCTATTAATTCTACATTCGGATTCCTGTAACTTTGTAAGTATATCCAATATACTTTTATGTCTTAATAGAGACTCATCAACTACATTTTGAAAACTGTCATAAATTAAATCTTTCATTTTAGTCAACTCCTAACAAATAAGATTAACAAGCGTAACTAAATAGATAATTGTAAATAAGAAAATTTATAGGTTATCTCCATAAATTATTTATATATATATGATAAAGTAAAATTAATAAACTTAATAGGGGGTGGAAATAAATAAAAATTGGTAAATAAACAATTAAATTATACGGTAATTATTGAAAATTGCTAATTATTAAGATATATTAGAAATGACTGAATTTAATTTGTAAATTATGTTAATAATTATTTTAGGAGGTGAAGAAATGTTAAAAAAAATATTAAGAGGATTATTTACAATTATAGGTCTTTTATTTGGATACTTTATTGGAGAGTCCTTATTAAAATCTAATTTACTTGTGGAACTTAATCATTTTCAAAATAGTCCTATTAAAACGGTATTATTCTTAATATTATCAACTTTATCATTCGGATTCATATTATTTATAATTTCCCCATGGATAACTTTTATAATTATAAAAATCATGGATTATGTAGAAAAGAGTATCCAAAGGCTTCCGGCAAATGAGGTTATTTCTGGAACATTAGGAGGTATTTTAGGTCTTGCTATATCTGCATTGTTTGTAAATTTATTAGCTCGTGTACCAGTGCTTGGAGTACCTTTAGCAGTTGTAGTAGCTGTTATAATGGGTGCCTTGGGGGCTAATATAGGTCTTAGAAAAAGAGATGATATAATGAATTTGTTTTCAGGACTAAAAAAAGCTGGCTCTGGAAGTAAGGATAAAAAGGGTAAGGGATATAAAGCTGACCCTAAAATTTTAGATACTTCAGTCATAATTGACGGTAGAATATTTGATTTATGTCAAACAGGATTTATAGAGGGAACTCTTGTGATACCTAATTTTGTTTTAGAAGAATTAAGACATATTGCAGATTCTTCAGATGGATTAAAGAGGAATAGGGGCAGAAGAGGTCTTGATGTTCTAAATAAAATCCAAAAGGAATTAAATATTGACGTACAAATTTATGAAAAGGACTTTCCTGATATAGCAGAAGTTGATAGTAAACTTTTAAAACTTGCACAAGTTCTAAGTGGTAAAGTAATAACTAATGACTATAATTTAAATAAAGTAGCTGAATTTCAAGGAGTACCTGTATTAAATATTAATGAACTGGCAAATGCCATAAAACCAGTGGTACTTCCAGGCGAAGAAATGAGAATTCAGATAGTTAAGGATGGTAAAGAATCCAATCAGGGAGTAGCTTACTTAGATGATGGAACAATGATTGTAGTAGAAGGTGGAAAAAAGCACATTGGAGAAATTGTAGATGTTACAGTAACTTCTGTACTTCAAACTGCAGCAGGTAGAATGATATTTGCAAAACAAAAGGAGAACTTTGAATAAAGAGTTATGAAAGAGGGCTGGATATGTGTAAAGCTTGTGCTGTAATAGTGGCAGGTGGAAAAGGGAAAAGGATAAATGCTGGTATAAACAAGCAGTTTATAGAGATAAATGGAAAGCCTATAATTTACTATACACTAAAAGTTTTTCAACTACATGAAGATATAGAAAGTATAGTATTAGTAGCTGCTCCTGAAGAAGTTGAGTATTGTAAGAGGGAGATAGTGCAAAAATATAAGTTTAGTAAAGTTACTCATATTGTATCAGGAGGAGCTGAAAGAAGAGACTCTGTATTTAATGGATTAAAGGCTGTAGAAAATTCCGAAGTTGTGCTAATACATGATGGGGCCAGGCCATTTGTAAGCAGTGATGTTATAACACAGGGAATAAAATTTGCAAGCTTATATGGAGCTAGTTGTTCTAGCGTTTTACCAAAGGATACTATAAAAATAAGAGATGAAAATGGGTTTTCTAAGAAAACATTAAATAGAGATACCTTAGCATGTTTACAAACTCCTCAATGTTTTAAATATGATATAATTTATAAAAGTCATGAAGGGATTCAGGAACTTAAAGATGATTTTACTGACGATACTTCAGTAGTGGAGTACTTTGGACACCATGTATATCTATACTCTGGAGATTATAGAAATATTAAAATAACAACTCCAGAAGATTTACTAATAGCAAAAAATTTATTAGGAGAAAATTAAAGAAACAAGCAAGGTCTTGACAGAAAATTGTCTTTTACTATAGTATAGATATAGTGAAATTAATATTATGCTATGATGAAGAATAGTAAAAACAAACTACAGAGAGAAGACCCTAGGCTGAAAGGTGTTCACTGTTTTGAACCTGCTTCGGAGCTGTAGTATAAAACTACCGGTGATAACCGTTATCAAAAGTGAGTAAAAATTTAGGTGGTACCGCGTATGTTCGCCCTAAGAGGGGCGGGCATATTTTTTGTATCTAAATAATGAATTTAATATATATTTTAATTATATAGGAGGAATTTATATGAGATTATCTAACATGCTTATCAGCACTTTAAGGGAAGTTCCAGCGGAAGCTGAGATAGTAAGTCATCAGCTTATGTTAAGGGCTGGAATGATGAGAAAAATGGCTTCAGGAATTTATAACTTTATGCCTTTAGGCTTAAGAGTTATTAAGAAAATAGAAGATATAGTTAGAGACGAAATGGATAAGGCAGGTGCACAGGAATTTTTAGCATCAGCAATTCTTCCTTCAGAACTTTGGAAGGAATCAGGAAGATGGGAAGTTTTTGGACCTGAAATGTTTAAATTAAAGGATAGAAATGAAAGAGAATTTTGCTTAGGACCAACTCATGAGGAAGTATTTACAGATATAGCAAGAAATGAAATAAAATCTTATAAACAGTTACCTTTAAACCTTTATCAAATACAAACAAAGTATAGAGATGAGAGAAGACCAAGATTTGGGGTTATGAGATCTAGAGAATTTGTAATGAAAGATGCATATAGTTTTGATAAGGACTATGAGGCACTAGATAGATCATATAATACCATGTATGAAACATATTATAATATATTTAAAAGATGTGGCTTAAGCTGCCAATCTGTAGAAGCTGATTCAGGAGCTATGGGTGGCTCAGGTTCCGCTGAATTTATGGTTAAATCAGAAATAGGTGAAGATGAGATAGCATTTTGTACAGCTTGTGAATATGCTGCAAATGTAGAAAAGGCTCCATCTACGCCAGCAGTTGCAGAAGCTGAAGATTTAAAGCTAATTACAAAGGAAGCTACACCAAATATAAAAACAATCGATCAGTTAGTTGAGTTCTTTAAAACTACTCCTGAGAAGTTTGCAAAAACACTTATTTATAAGGTAGATGATAAAGTAGTAGCGGTAATGGTAAGAGGAGATAGAGAAGCAAATGAAGTTAAGATAATAAATGCTTTAGGTGGAGCAGTTTCTTTTGAAATGGCAAATGAAAAAGTGGTTAGAGAAGCTACATCTGCAGAAATAGGATTTGCAGGACCTCTAGGAATAAAGGTAGATACTTTGCTAGTTGATGAAGAAGTTAGCAAAATGTATAATTTTATTATAGGTGCTAATGACACAGGTTATCATTATATAAATGCTAATTATGGAAGAGATTTCGAAGGGAAAGTGGGAGATTTTAGGAGAGTCATAGAAGGTGATAAATGTCCAAAATGTGGCGAAAGCTTAACTGTAGCAAGGGGAGTAGAAGTAGGACATATTTTCAAATTGGGAACAAAATATTCAGAAACAATGGGCGCTAACTTCCAAGATGAAAATGGTGAAAATAAACCTCTTGTAATGGGATGTTATGGCATAGGTATAAATAGAACAATGGCAACTGTTATAGAGCAAAACCATGACGAAAATGGAATAGTATGGCCATTATCTATAGCGCCTTACCAGGTGACGGTAATTCCAGCAGTGATGAAAGATGAGGATCAAGTTAAAACTGCAGAAGAAATTTATAATAAGCTTAAGTCTATGGGAGTAGAAGTTCTTTTAGATGATAGAAATGAAAGAGCTGGAGTAAAGTTTAAGGATGCAGATTTAATTGGTATTCCTATGAGAATTACTGTAGGTAAAAAGATACAAGAAGGTAAAATAGAATTTAAATTAAGAGACTCAAGTGATATAGAAGTTCTAGAATTAGGGGATATTTACGACAAGGTAAAAGCAGAGTTTGAAAAAAAGGGCATAAGATTATAGGTTTGGTAATATAGCAAGATTTATTAATAGATATAGAAAAAGTTTTATGGAGGAGGCAATGGGTATGAAAGTATTTAATACATTAACTAGAAAAAAAGAAGAATTTGTTCCTTTACAATCGGGGATTGTGAATATGTATGTATGTGGTCCAACTGTATACAACTTTTTTCATATAGGAAATGGAAGAACCTTTATAGTATTTGATACAGTAAGAAGATATTTTGAATATAGAGGATATAAAGTTAACTTCGTACAAAATTTTACAGATATAGACGATAAGATGATAAAAAGAGCAAATGAAGAAAATATTACTGTAAAAGAATTAGGAGATAGATTTATAGAAGAATATTATAAAGATGCAGATGCATTAAATATTGAAAGAGCTACTATAAATCCACGTGCAACAGAATTTATCGATGAAATAATTAATTTTGTAAAAGATTTAATTGATAAAGGATATGCATATGAAGTAAATGGAGATGTTTATTTTAATACTAAAAGTTTTAAGGAATATGGAAAGTTATCTGGTCAAAATTTAGATGATTTACAAGCGGGAGCAAGAATCAATATAGACGAGAGAAAGAATGATCCAATGGATTTTGCTATTTGGAAGAAACAAAAGCCTAACGAGCCTGCTTGGGAAAGTCCATGGGGAATGGGAAGACCAGGATGGCATATAGAGTGTTCTTGTATGGCTCATAAGTTATTAGGAGAAACCATAGATATTCATGCAGGTGGTCATGATCTTATATTCCCTCATCATGAAAATGAAATAGCACAAAGTGAATGTAGAACAGGAAAAGCCTTTGCAAAATACTGGATGCATTCAGCATTTTTAAATGTTAATAATGAGAAAATGTCTAAATCGCTTAATAATTTTTTTACAGCAAGAGAAATATTAGATAAATATGAACCAGATGTAGTTAGATTATTCATGTTATCAGGACATTATAGAACTCAACTTAACTTTTCAGAAGAATCTTTAGAAGCTTCTAAGGCTGCAATAGAAAGACTGTATAACGCTATATCAAATTTAGAAAATCTTTTGCAAGAAGTAAAGGTTGAGGTTGCAAGTGACAGTGAAAGAGAATATTTAAAACATTTAAGTGAATATAAAGATAAATATATAGAAAAGATGGATGATGATTTTAATACCGCAGATGGGATATCTGTTATATTTGACATGATAAGAGATATGAATACAAATATAACTACTGAATCATCTAAAGAGTCAGTAAACTATTGCTTAAGTCTTATAAGAGAACTTGGAAGTCCTTTGGGAATACTTCAAAAGACTACAAAGACAACTCTAGAAAAGGAAATAGAAGAGCTAATAGGGAAAAGACAAGAGGCAAGAAAACAAAAGAACTGGGCTCTATCAGATGAAATAAGAGATAGTTTAAAAGCAAGAGGAATAGTTCTTGAGGATACTCCTCAAGGAGTTAGATGGAAAAAAGTAGATTAAAATTTTAAGAAATAAGGAAGAATAATAATGGAAATGTCTTTTTTAGAGAATAGATTTACTCCTGCAGAAGCTAGATATTTAAATCCTCTTGTATTAGCTTTTGTGGGGGATGCTATTTATGAGGTATTTGTAAGGGCATATTTAGTAGATAATTATAGGGATATGCATGTACATAAACTTCATAAAAGGGCTGTAGAATTTGTTAAAGCTCAAGCTCAAAGTGAGTTTGCAAAAAATATAATTGATGAATTAACTGAAGAGGAATTCTCGATTTTTAAAAGAGGAAGGAACACTAAATCAGCTACAGTCCCTAAAAATGCTGATGTTCAGGATTATAGGATGGCTACAGGGTTCGAAAGCCTTATTGGATATTTATATTTAACCGAACAAATTGATAGACTAAAATGTGTATTGAATAGAGTACTTGATGTTTACAAACAAAATAATAGTTAGGATAGGTAAGTTTAGGGGGAAGCGAAATTGTTGAAAGTAAGATTATTAGAACATACACCAAATCCAGAAAGAGTCATAGCTCAAGCTGCAAAATTATGCTATAGCTCTGTTGGTGTAGATGAGATAGAAACTAATCTAGATAAAGATAAAGTAGAAAAGTTCTTAAATATGCTTATGTCTTATGGACATGAATCACCAATAGAGCATGTTTCATTTACTTTTGCAGCAGAGGGAATATCGAGAAGTTTGTCTCATCAATTAGTTAGACATAGAATAGCATCATATTCACAGCAAAGTCAGAGATATGTGAAGCTTGATCAATTTGAATATATAATTCCACCGGAAATAGCTAAGAATGAGGAAGCTAAAACATTATTTCAAAAATCCATGGAAGATAGTCAAAGGTCTTATAATGAAATAGTTAAGCTTTTAGAAGAGGGATATTTAGAACGAGGTATTACAAAAAGTTTTGCTGAGAAAAATGCTATAGAAGATGCTAGATATGTATTCCCAAATGCTTGTGAAACTAAAATAGTATTTACTATGAATGCCAGAAGCTTAATGAACTTTTTTAGACATAGATGTTGTAATAGAGCTCAATGGGAAATTAGAAACTTAGCAGATGCTATGTTAATAGAGGTTAAAAAGGTAGCACCTATTTTATTTAGATATAGCGGACCTTCCTGTATAAATAATGCTTGCCCAGAAGGAAAAATGAGTTGTGGCAATATAGAATCAGTGAGAAAAAAATATAAAGAAGAACTTTAAGATAAAAAGAGGGATCAATTATGAGTGAAAATATATTAGAAGGAAGAAATGCAGTAATAGAAGCGTTAAAGGCAGATACTACTATAGAGCAGGTGTTAGTAGCTAAAGGAGATACCAAGGGTTCTATTAATTTGATACTTTCATTGGCACGTGAAAAAAAGGTAGTAGTAAAAGAGGTAGATAGAAAAAAACTGGATTCGATTTCAGAAACGGGAAGTCACCAGGGGGTAATAGCATATAAGACACCCTATAAATATTGTGATGTAGCAGATATACTAAATTATGCTAAGGAAAAAGGAGAAAAACCTTTTATAGTTATTTTAGATGAAATAGAAGATCCTCATAATTTCGGTGCAATCATAAGAACTGCAGAGGTGTCTGGAGTACATGGTATAATCATTTCTAAGAGAAGAAGTGTTGGTGTGACACCAACGGTATACAAATCCTCAGCAGGAGCTGTGGAACATGTGAAAATTGCAAAGGTGTCTAATATAAATAGTACAATAGATGAATTGAAGGAAAACGGAATTTGGGTATATGGTGCTGACATTAAAGGAGAGCAGTACTGCTATGAAGCTAATTTAGAAGGAAGTATAGCGCTTATAATTGGCAGTGAGGGCAAGGGTATGTCTAAATTAACTCAAGAAAAATGTGATGTGTTAATAAAAATCCCTATGCTTGGAAGAGTTAATTCTCTAAACGCTTCTGTGGCGGGGGGCATATTGATGTATGAAATATTAAAGCAACGATTGGTCAGAGAGAAAAAGTGAGAAATGTATTTGTAGATGGGTATAATGTAATAAATAGTTGGCCAAATTTAAAAAAAATAAAAAATTATAGTTTAGAATCCGCCAGAGAGAAGCTTATAGAAACATTACAGAACTATGCTTCTTTTAATGGATACAAGATTTTTTTGGTTTTTGATGCACATATGGTAGAGAAAAGTATTGAAAAAAGGGAAAAGTACGGAGAAAATTTGGTTGTGGTGTTTACTAAAGAAAATGAAACAGCAGATAGCTTTATTGAAAGAATAGTAAATAATGTAGGAAGAAAAATAGAGGTTTTTGTAGTAACATCGGATGCATTAGAACAACAATTAATATTCCAAAGGGGGGCAATTAGAATGTCCTCCTTGGAATTTTATCATGAAGTGAAAAGTGTAGAAAAAAGAATAAATACAAACATAGAAAAAAGTTCTATAAGAGAAAAAATAACTTTAGAAGAGCGAATAGATGAAAATGTTCTGGAAAAACTTCAAAAAATTCGCAAAAGTTGAGTAAATTCCTTGACTATGAAAATGCTTGTAAGGTATAATTTAACTTGTAGCACAAATATCTAGGGGGGATGTTATGTGGGAAAAGGGGTTGTCAGTAAGAGTGTGAATACTCAATTGTTAAAGTATAAGGAAATGTTGGATGAAGAAATAGTAAGTCAAGCTAAAACAGGAGATTCAAGAGCTCAGGAATATTTAATTAATAAATATGAGAATTTTGTAAAATCTAAAGCAAAGTCATATTTTTTAATAGGAGCCGATAAAGAAGATATTTATCAAGAAGGAATGATAGGCTTGTATAAAGCTATTAGAGATTTTAAACCAGACAAATTATCTTCATTTAAAGCATTTGCAGAACTTTGTGTCACAAGGCAAATAATTACAGCGATAAAAACGGCTACTAGGCAAAAACATATACCGTTAAATACGTATATTTCTCTTAATAAGCCCATTTATGATGAAGAGTCAGATAGAACATTAATGGATATTTTATCTGAAGCAAGGGTTGCAGATCCTGAAGAGTTAATAATAAGCAGGGAAGAAATAAATCATATACAAACCGAAATAGGGGAAGTGCTATCTGATTTAGAGATGGAAGTATTAATGTCGTACATAGATGGTAAGTCGTATCAAGAAATCGCATGTGATTTGGATAGGCATGCTAAATCTATAGATAATGCGCTTCAACGTGTAAAAAGAAAATTGGAAAAATGTTTAAACATTAAATAAATTTTATATTGACAAAGTGTAGTAGTTATATTAAAATTAGTAATCGGTATACAGTGTTTTATTTGTATGCTGATTTGAACTATTCGGGCGGGAGTAGTTCAGTGGTAGAACACTAGCTTCCCAAGCTAGTTGCCGCGGGTTCAATCCCCGTTTCCCGCTCCAGAGTTTCGTTTTCCAAATTGCCCATATAGCTCAGTAGGTAGAGCGTCACCTTGGTAAGGTGGAGGTCACCGGTTCAATCCCGGTTATGGGCTCCATATTTTTTACATATGTAATAACATAAACACACCAGGGTAAGTTTACTCAAGTAAAAATAATTGTTTAACATAAAGGAGGAAATAAAAAATGGCAAAGGCAAAATTTGAAAGAAACAAACCTCATGTAAACATAGGAACAATA